>NZ_JAQMUE010000093.1 GCF_028330985.1 Roseofilum reptotaenium CS-1145
GCGATCGCTCTGATATTAAATGAGCGATCGCACGGCTGGGAATCAGTTATTGCAAGAGTTCTGCAATAAACTCGAAGGTATTTCCAAGCTACTTATTGATAATTCTTCTGGATTAGTTGAGATTATCTAGTCCCAGAGATTAAGATAAGATTCTGATTAAATCTAAGTTGACAAAAAAACTCAGATCGTGTATTAGGTTCTCTGTCTAGGTTGGCACTGAATCTTTACAAAAGTTAAAATAAAAATTAATTAGGAATTCCTCTCATTAGTTGTACAATGTCTTATAAATTAATTTTTAGTAACTTTTCCTAAAGGAAACGACAGGATGACCATGAGATTGAATCGACGACACTTTATTCTCGCAGCAGGAACAGGGATCGTAGCGGTTGCCGGTAAAAAGTTAATCAGCACAGGGCCGGCGATCGCCCAACGAACCAGCTTAAACCTCTATTCCTCTCGTCACTACGACACCGATGATGAACTTTACGAGAGCTTTTCGCGCGCGACGGGAGTTAAAGTGAACCTGATTGAAGGTAAGGCAGAACAACTCATCGAACGGGTTAAAAGTGAAGGGGCTAATACCAGAGCCGATGTTTTATTAACCGTTGATGGGGGTAACCTGTGGCGAGCCAAACAAGATGGTATCCTACAGTCAGTGAACTCTTCGACCCTGAATCAGAAAATCCCCAATAATCTCAGAGATCCCCAAGGCTATTGGTTTGCCTTCTCGAAGCGGGCCAGGGTGATTATGTATAATAAGAATAAGGTGAGTAAATCCCAACTCTCTACTTATGAGGATTTAGCTGATTCAAAATGGAAAGGGAAAATTTTAATTAGAAGTTCGAGCAATATTTACAACCAATCCCTGGTCGGTTCCTTATTAGCAGCTCATAATGAAAATCAGATCCTCGCTTGGTCCAGAGGTATGGTTTCTAACTTTGCCCGATCGCCAGAAGGCAACGATACCGCCCAAATTAAAGCTTGTGCTGCGGGAGTTGGTGATATTGCGATCGCCAATAGTTACTATCTGGCTCGTTTAGGTAAATCGAGGGCACGGGAAGATCAACAAGTCTTTAATACGATAGGCCTCTTCTTCCCCAACCAAACTGGGCCTAATGGTCGGGGTACTCATGTCAATATCAGTGGTGGTGGTGTTGTAAAACACGCCAAAAATCAACAAGCCGCGATCGAATTTTTAGAACATCTCGCAGAGCGTCAAGCTCAACAGTTTTTCGCAGAAGGAAATAACGAGTATCCTGTGGTTGCTGGTGTTCCCCTTGATTCCGTACTGCAAGGGTTTGGTAGCTTTAAAGCCGATCCTCTCAACCCCGATGTCTTCGGTAAGAATAATGCAGAAGCCTTAAAATTAATGGATCGAGCTGGTTGGAAATAGTGATATAGCTTGATCGCTTAGGTGCTAAGGCTTCAAGCTGTACTCGATAGAAAAGAGAATCGCGATAAGAATTAAGTAAGGTGCGTTCATAACGCACCTTACTTAATTAATCTCTAAGAAGAAGGATGAATGCGCTCCACCCTTCCGGTACTGCCATCCATTTTCACCCAATCTCCATCCTTCAAAAAACGGGTAACTCCGGGAATCGAAACAATGGCAGGAATGCCCATTTCTCTGGCAACAATGGCAGAATGGGAGAGTAAACTACCCCGTTCGACTAACACTCCAGATGCAGCCGGGAATAACATGATCCAACCGGGATCTGTACGTTCGGCAACCAGAATTCTACCGGGTTCTAGGATGGCATTTTCTGGATTCGTGATTACCGTGACTTGCGCTTCGACAATGCCAGGACAACAGCCTAAGCCTTGTAGGGTAGAGTCGGAGTTATCGGAGGGTGGAACAGAAGCGCGGTTTTCCTGGAAACGGTTGCCTTGATAGACAATGCCACGAGTTTCAAAGCGATCGCCAATGTCAGAATTCTGCTGATATTCTGCAAACTCTGACTTCCTCAATTTTATCAAACCTGGCAAATTTGTACAAGTATTCGTCCCTTCCACAAATCCTAAAATCTCGTTGACCTCCAGATAAAAGATATCGCGATAATCCTGGAGAAGATCGAGAGCAATGAACCGCTTACCCAGTTCGACAAAAATGCGGCGCACATGGCCAAATAAGCGAGTTCGTTCAAAGCGGAGATTTTCGCGATCGCGCACACGCTCCCTGGCATTATACAACACCCAATCAAACAGCCAGCGTTTTACGCCAAAGTGTCCCAAAGTTTGACTAACTTTCGCCTCTGCTGCTTGGCGTAAGTCCCCCGAAACCGAAGCCGAATCTTGGAATTGCCCGGATTTTGCCAGTTGACCCACCGAGCGCAAAAGGGGTAGAGGATTATCGAATAGGGTGGGACTTTCCAGTTTCAGCTCTCCCAAACAGCGATCGCCAAATTTGTGCAAATACGCTTCATAGTTTTGCTCTACCTCTGAGGTATTTTTCAAATGGGACAAGATCTCACCCAATTCCCCCTCACAGAAAACTTGAGTCAGTTCCTCATCTTTAGCCACTAAACGCGCTAATTCTTTCACCCGTATTGCTGGTTCTGCGCTAATCATGCCCCCTTCACCGCTAATTAAATCATTTTGCAATGTCCCCGTACTCTCGTTGCACCAAGATTGAGCCAAATTTTGCAAAATGCCATAGAAAATCATTGCAAAAAAGTCATTAATCAAGGGTGCATCCCAACTGCGTAATAACTGCCGTTCTAAATCCCGGTAATGAGCCACTAATTCATCGGCACGTAAATCCTGGAGTTCCAATCCCTTAAATTTCTGCCCTAACCCTTGTGCCAATCGCTGATAGAATCGCTGGATCTTAGACTGTAATAAGATAAAGTTGAGCCCTAATCCGGCAACTGTTTGCAATAAGCGCAGGCTATCCATGATCTGTACCGAGAGCGCTGTTTTTTGACTCGCTTGAATGCCAATCGACTCTAAAATTTCATCTGAAATGGGTTCTTTTACCCCCATCATCTGCTCCATGAATCGGCGATTGACTTGAAACCCAGGCAACAGAGATAAAACCTTGTACCAACTCAGGAGATTATAGTAAACGCGCCCTTGCACCAATCCAATCATGCGATTAAAAGTTTGGGAATTATTTTCCACAACTGTTTTATCCACACTCATTAACAGACAAAATTGCCGGTACACTTCCTCATAAGCGCGACGAGCAAAGGAAAAGGTTAAGGGGGTGGTAACTCCGCTATAGCTTTCGGAGATATTGCTATTGTCCCAAAGATTCAATTGACCATCGGGATCGGGGAGTTTAGCTAATCCGGTAATGGGTCGCGCTTGCAGTAAATAGACTCGATTATTTTCCACCGCCCATTCTATATCCTGGGGACGACCAAAATGCGCTCCGACTTGATGGACTAAGTCAGTAATTTGCTCGATCATTTCTACATCTAACAAGGGATGCTCTTCAGGAGCCGAAATGACGGTTGTTTGGCGATTGATGCGATAGGTTTGCCCATCGACTTCCCCCGAAACCAAAGCATCCCCAACTCCTGAAACCGCGCTAATCACCGTAAGCCCTCGTTGACCCGTGACGGGATCGGCTCCAAAGGCGACTCCGGCAACCTCGGCATTCACCATGCGCTGAACGAGGACGGCTGGGGGTTTGGGGTTACCCAGGTGATGTTGCTGGCGGTAGGCTAAGAGGCGATCGCTAAATCCAGAGCGCCAAACCTCCACTACCCGGTCAGCTACCTCCTCCACAGGCACAAATAGGAAGCTCTCCAATTGTCCCGCAAAGGAATAGTCTGCTCCATCTTCATCGACAGCAGAAGAGCGCACAGCTACCAGTTCTCGATTGGGGGATAAGATTTTTAGGGCTTGTTCTAATTCTGCTTTTACCTTACAATTTAAATGCAATACTGCAATACTTTCAGAAATAGTACCTTTTGCCAAATCTTCCTGTTGTTCCTCAGTTAAACACTCGTAAAATACACTTGGTGACACTACAAACCACTCAGGAATCGGCAAATTGAGAGCTTGCAATTGGGCTAGGGCAGCGCCTTTCCCCCCTAATTCTTGAGAATGGATCGTGTTTTGAGCAGTAAGAATATAAGTCATAGGATTTGAGGAAATAGGGAATCAAAATTAACGATTACCAATGCAATCGCATGATTGAAAAGCTGGTATATAGCTGCAAATAATAGGAATTAATTGAGATGTCTATTGGTGAACAATTCATGAAAAATTCTAGTCCTCTCAATTCTCAAATCCATTCAATACATTTTCCCAAGCTTCTAACTCAAAAATAGTTTCAGTTTTCCTCTATCCTATCTGGGAATTTCCGGTTCAGCAAGCCAGTAACTAAAGTGCGTGCTTGAGTAATCTGACCTTCTTCACTGCCTTCTTCTAGCACTTTTTCGGTGGTATTTTGTTGAAAAGATCAACTGAAAGCTGGCGATCGTATAACCATAACCCCAAGTTAGAGGGCTAATTGCCCAAAAATCGCTGAATTTTTTCGCCATCTTAAATACTCAAAGCCAACCGTAGTCTTAGATTCAAGCCTTTTGTCACCCCCTGAACTTCTAAAGATAGGCTTTCAACACTTCACAAGTAGCCTGTCCAGTACGAGACCAGCTAAATTGTGCTGCTCTTTTGAGACTCGCTTGACTCAGATCTTCTCGTGCTTGAGAATCGTGAATTAGGGTTTCCATGGCAGCAGTCATTTCTGGCACCTGATAGGGATCGACTAAAATTGCCGCATCTGCCGTAATTTCAGGAAGGGATGAGCAGTTAGAGGTAATGACTGGAATTCCACAAGCCATGGCTTCGAGGACGGGTAAACCAAAGCCTTCCCAGAGACTGGGAAAAATGAGGGCGATCGCCTGATTCATCAGTATAGGAAGTTGTTCTGATGACACATAGTCAAGGAATTTCACGTGCTTCGTTACTCCGAGTTCGTTTATTTGAGCGATTAAACTGGGGGTGTAGCGGCGATCGCTTGGTCCCACTAACCACAACTCGTATTCTTGATCGTGGGGTAGCTTTGCAAATGCCTCAATCACCCGATGCAGATTTTTATAATTCGCATGACGACCAACATAGAGAAAATAATTAGAAAGAGGTAAATTTAAGGGCTGAAACTGATCGCGATCGTAACCGAGTAAAATAGGAGTGATGCGAGCGGCTTTGATGGCAAAGTAATCCACAATATCATTGGCCGTTGCCTGGGAATTACAGATAATATGAGTCGCTTGATTGAGAACTTGTGGTAGATAATACTGGCAATATAGAGTAAGGGGCGATCGCCTTTCCGGAAACCGCAAGGGAATCAGATCGTGAACCATGACCACAAAGCGACACCCCTGATATAACGGCGCTTCGGGTAGAGGAGAAAAGAGTAAATTCCCTTGCAACTGGCGATAAAGTTTAGGTAACCTAAATTGAGTCCAGAATAACCGTTTAAGATGACCTTTAGCTCCCTGTTCTGGCGTTTGTCCTCCTGGAATTGGATAATGGGAATAGCCCTCTAACTTCCGGGCACTTAACAGGGTTGGATTCAACTCTCTCAGATAGGGTAAAATATTCAGAGTATAGGTGCTAATTCCCGTCGGTTTGTTCATTAGCACAGCTAAGTTAATTAAAAGACGATCGATCATTAGAAAAACTGACTATAAATATAGTGAAATCATACAACAAATAATACAGGTAAATCAAAGTCAATCATTATGCCTGAATTTCAACACCAGCCAATACTTCATAGGATGAATAATATAGTTCTGGTCGATGGAGATATGTTTTTTTCCAAAATGCAAACCCTTACCATTCCAAGAGGGAATTAAATCGCTAGCACTACCTGCATTGGGTTGTGGATTAGGAAAACTTCAATGGTCACAGGTTGGCCCTTTGATGTGCCGTTATTTATCCGATATTGGCATTCAAGTGGTGATTTATTTACCTCGCGAACAGAAAATTGATCCGAAATTCTTAACTCCTGACTTTTTACTTAATCATTAAATTATAATAAATATCAGATAAGGTAAAATGTTCTGGGAGGCTAAATTAAATTAAAAGACAATCATTTATATAGGACTATATCTCATGGATATTCTCATTGTTCACGCTCATCATGAACCTCAAAGCTTTTCCTCTGCACTGTACCGACAGGCAGAAACCACTCTCAAGGCATTGGGCCATACGGTAGAAACTTCTGATTTGTATCAAATGGGATTCGATCCTGTCTCCGATCGCCGCAATTTTACCTCAGTCCACGACCCAGAGTATCTCAAGCAGCAGCTCGAAGAGCGACATGCGAGCGAAGTGAATGGCTTTGCCTCCGATATTGAGGCAGAAATGCAGAAACTAGAACGTTGCGATGCACTGATTTTTAACTTTCCCCTCTGGTGGTTTGGAATGCCTGCGATCCTTAAAGGTTGGTGCGATCGCGTTTTAGCTATGGGGCGAATTTATGGCGGGCCGAAACTATACGAAAATGGTGTAGGTCAATCTACTAAACGGGGTTTAGCGATCGTGACTACTGGGGGTGGCCAGACCGCTTATGATGGTTGGGGATTAAATCCAGGAATGGATATCGTTCTGGCTCCTATCCAGCATGGTATTTTCTGGTTTAATGGCTTTTTGCCTCTCGAACCCTTCATCGTTTGGTCTCCAGTCCGCATCAGTCAAGAAGAGCGAGTGGCTTACTTGGAACAGCTTGATGAGAAACTCCAATCCTTGTTTGACGAACAACCTCTACAGTTAGCGAAAATGGAAGATTTTCCCAACTGGGGACATGATACCCAAAAACGCTTTATGGTAGTCGGAAGTCGCAAACGGGAAATAGATGAGAAATATATGACGTTGGTTTCTGCGGAACTGGAGATGGTTGCCCGGTGGCGCAAGGAAGGCAAGATACTTAATTTTACAATTGCTAACCCGAAATCTCCCAATTGGCGAGGGTTTGTGACCATGCGAGGGCGCGATCGCCAGGAAATCGAAACTCTTTTAAGCCAATTGCCTCTGATTGACTATCTGACCTTTGAAATTACTGAACTCATGTATTTACCTGGATTCTGATGTCTTTCTTATACAAGCATACTCAAATTGGGACAATTATTCTTGTTCTCTTGGCGGCTCTTTTGCCCCTGGTGTTTTTCTATCTCTCTAAAGGCTTTTTAGGGGTGGGAGCGAGTGTTTTGATCGGGATTTTAGTACTTACCATTTTGTTGAGTACATTAACCGTGACCATTACCGCAGAACGGATCAAATGTTCGTTTGGAGTGGGTTTAATTCATAAAAGCTTCCCCTTGTCCAGTATCACGAATACAGTGATTGTCAAAAACCCTTGGTATTATGGATGGGGAATTCGCCTGACTCCTAGGGGATGGATGTTTAATATATCGGGGTTAGATGCGGTGGAAATTGAGTTGAATTCTCAGTCCTATTTTCGCATTGGCACGGATGAACCACAAGCTTTAAAATCAGCGATTGATGAAGCCATTGAAGTTCATCGTCAACTCGGATGAGAAACTCTGGATTGCAAAAATTGCTGTAAGCCTTGCCAACGTCCTTGGTAGTTATCGGGATTTTGCTTAATCCAATTGAGGATAATTTTTAGGCTCAGATAACCCAAGTTTAAGAGCAAGGCTAGAGGGGTTCCATGTTGCTGTAAGAAATAGAGTTTGCTAAAGGTGGCGTGATGAAGTTTCGCTTTAAGGTTGCGATCGCTAGTTGCAGACACTTGATGGGTGACTAAGATCGTCTGAGTGACGGCAATAAAATATCCTTGTTTGAAATAGCGCTCGCATAGATCGTTGTCTTCATAGTAGAGAAAATAATGGGTATCGAATTGGGGACAAGATTCAAATTGGGCTAAATTGAGAATCAGGCTACATCCGGATACCCAGCGAGAGGGAATAATTTTAGCAGGCGGGTTTTCTAAGGAGGCAATGGGACGTTGATGGGGGAGCGATCCGAGCCATCGATTAAATTGTCCTTGGGTAAACCAGGAATTTCCTTGGCTGTCTTGAATTTGAGTCCCTAAAATGGCTAAGTGAGGATGTTCTGCAAAGCAGGTGTGAATGTAGGGAATGGCAGCATCAACTAAGGTAGTATCCGGATTGATTAACCAAACAATGCTGTGAGGATCGCGCTCATAAATCCAGTTTAATCCTAAATTACAACCCCCTCCAAAGCCTAAGTTTTCAGGTGCACTCAGCAGGGTTAAGTTGGGATAGATTGGGGTTAGGGGTTGAAGAGTTAGATCGTCTGGAGAATTATTGACGATCAGGATATGCAGGTTCGCTAAATCTGGTGCTGGAATGGACTTAAGGAGTAATTGAATTAAGTCTGTAGAGTAATAATTAATGATTAACAGGTATAGCATTTTGAATTGATTGGTGCATCAACAAGATTTTGCCCTCTCCCTATATCCCTCTCTCCCCATCCCCCTATCCCCCTATCACAGCGCGAAGCGCTATATTGCATAGGGAATTAGGGAAACTGGCGATCGCGCACCTCCTGACTAAAGGTTTTCACTGCATCGGTAATCGTCTCGTGGAGATTAGCATAGACTTTTGCAAAAGGGGGTTGCCAACTGGAGAGTCCCAAAACGTCGCTTGTGACTAACACTTGGCCATCACAATGGGGTCCTGCACCAATACCAATAGTGGGGATAGGAAGGGTTTTGGTGATTTTTTGGGCTAGATCGTGGGTGATATTTTCCAGGATAATGGTAAAGGCTCCGGCTTCCGAAAGAGCGATCGCCTCGTGTAAAATGCGATCGCCTTCTACTTGTGCCTTCCCCTGTCTGCGATAACCCTGTCGATGCACGGACTGAGGCGTTACTCCCACATGACCGACGACCGGAATACCGCTTAAACTTAAACGATGGACAATCTCGATCATTTCCGGATAGCCCCCCTCTAGTTTCACTGCCCCCGCTTGGGTTTCCTTCAATACTCGACCCGCCGATCTTAAAGCCTGAATGGGGCCTTCTTGATAACTCATAAAGGGGAGATCGCACACTACCAACGCTTCTTTCACCCCTCGACAGACCGCTTGGGTATGATGAATCATCTGATCCAAGGTTACCGGTAGGGTTGTGGGATGACCTAACGCTACCATGGCCAAAGAATCTCCGACTAAAATCAGATCGACCCCAGCCTTATCCAGCAGTTGAGCAAACGGATAATCCCAGGCTGTGAGCATCACCAGAGGATGACCTTGACGCTTGCGTTTCACTAATTGGCTGGTTGCGATCCCCATTTGCCATTACCCTTATGTCACAATTAAAGAAATGAATCCTGGGCTAGTTTATGGAGTTTCCCCAGAAGCCCTTCTTATTTTAGAAGTTTTTGTCCCTCCTGGGAAAAACGGTTGGCTTTATTGTCTTCCAATTCTAAAAAAATTCTTAATTTTCTGGGAAAGTCATGTAACTCTCCGGGGAAGTGTGTAGTTACCTATAAAAGACCTTTCCGTACTGTCACGTAGCTGTCACGGGATACGTGATGGCATCAGGGTTAGTAGGGTCGATACACTTCAGTGGTGTTTCTTTTGCTTGGTGGAAATCTACCTATGTTTGACTTCCTTCCTTTATCCTTAAGTTTATGCCGACGGTGTATGGCGATCGCCACGATTACCTCTCTAGTTGGTTTATCCTTAAATTGGGATCTATCTGTGGCGATCGCTCAAACCTCTTCAGAAAGCGAACAAATTGTCTATGTTCCCCAATTGCAAGACTGGGAAGACCCACCCCCGGGTCTCCCTAGTCGCCGTGAAAGCGCCGGAAGTCGTACAGGCTGCACGATGAAAGCCGAGACCGGTGGAGAATACCAAGCCTTAAGCTCAATTATGCCCAGACATAGCTTTGGGTTGACAACCCAAGCTTATCCTACCCTTTATTTCTATGTTCCTCCCAATCAATCAGAGGTTGTAGAGTTTGCTTTGGAGGACGAAACGGGTAATGAAGTTTATAAAGTAGGGTTGAGTCTGAAACAACAGTCTGGATTAGTCGCTGTTAATCTTGCTGACTTACCGAATGCACCAAGCTTAGAGGTCAACCAGGTTTATGTTGGCTATTTTCAATTGAACTGCAATGGACAATGGTTAGATCATGTGGCAACGGGAATCAAACGCATTCCGTTAGAGCCAATGCACCAAGAACAATTAACACAAGGGGCGATCGCCGATCAAATTAGATTTTATATCCAAAATGGAATATGGTATGACCTCCTACAAACCCTGATCGAAGCTTATCCGCATCACCCAAATATTCCTCTGAATTTAAATACCCTATTTTCCACTCAGGCAATTGAACTTGAACATCTACTACCCGTGATTAACCCTTCCCAGCCCATTATCCTCATATCCATTAAAAATTAAAAAGAAGTCAAGGAATATAGTGCAAAGCGCTAGGGAATAGGGAGTGGGATTATGCCTCGACACGAGAATAGCACGGGAGTAGGTCACGCCCTGTAACTTTAGTTCGGGGCGCAAAAGCGACACTATCCGCTTTAGCTGCCGTAAAACCGTGTTACAATTGACAGGTGAGTAAAGGTAAACGCCTACGTGATGAGGCACTTCTAGTAGTGGAGAAATCCCACCAACCGAAAGCACATATTGAACTGTGGCTCCGAGTTGGAAGTAATGGCAGAATGCTGAACGTACCGAACTGGCTGAGTGGTCGTACCTGAGAAAGCAATCAAAAGGTGAAAAGTAGCGGGAACCATCGAGATTAATCTGATGGAACTCAGTAGGGGCGCTTTGACAACGCCTTTAAGAATCGGATTTTGGGCTACTTAAGAATCTGTGCGTCTTTAGATCACAGAGTGTCAAAATTGATCGACAATGATTGAATATCAACCTCCCTTCTACTTCAACGATGGTTTAATCCAAACCGTGGTTGTAGACTACTGGTATGGAAAAACATGGAAAAAATGGGGCGATCGCGCTTCTTGGTTAAGCCATCTCCCCCAAGTTCCTTGGCAAGAACAGATTTTCACAGGTGCTGAAGGCGTTCCCTTTTGGGGAATATGGAGTTGTCCCACCGATGCTCAAGGGACAATCATCTTCAATACGGGAATCGATGGCATTGTTAAGAATGAGTGGTACGCTCATTTATTCGCTCGCAAAGCTTATCAGCGTAATTTTGCCATTCTTCTCTACGATTGGCGAGGTCACGGAAAAACTGCCCAACTTTCCCCCGTCCCCTCCTCCTACGGTTGGCGAGAAGGACAAGACCAAGTTCATCTGGCAGAACAACTGACAAAACTCGGTTGTCCTACTCCAGTAATTCTCACCGGTGCATCGATGGGGGGACAATTAGCGTTATGGGGATTAAATGCAGCCATCGAAACCCGTTGTTCTCTCATCTGCGGCGGAGCGACTCTCTCTACAAATCTCGAATCTAACCTTTCTCTAGCCCATTTACGAACCACGTTCATGGGTCGAAAAATTGAGCAGCGTTTTGTGCGAAAATTTTGCGCCGAAGCCGAAAAACGGCGAGAACTCTTTCCCCAGATGTTAAAACCGGGTGCTGTGGAACGGATGACTTCAGTTGATCGGTGCGATCGCGAAATGGTCATCGACTACTACGGTTTTAACAGCATCGAAGACTATTATTACCAAACCAGCGCCCTGTACTTTTTGGATCGCTTAACCCTTCCCTACTTAATTATTTATGCCGAAGACGATCCCCTATTCGATCCGCAAATCATCCCGCAGATGAAAGAGCGCATGGCTCAAAATTCCCATGCTCATTTGATTCTGACAAAAAAAGGCGGTCATATCAGTCACATTAACAAACCCAACCATTCAGAAGATCGATTTTGGGGGATGAATCGATTACTAGAGTTTTGCGAAGTGCTACTTGAGAGCTATTCTTCGTCGATATTCTGATTAACTATGAAAAGGCTCCCACCCTTTGGATGTTAGTCAAGTGGCGAGATTACCTCATATCCTTCATAACTGTTCATTCTAATGTCTACCGAAGAATTACTAAAACAAGGCTTTACCTATCACCAACAGGGACAATATGCCCAAGCAGAGGAGGTTTATGGGCATATTGTGCGGCAGGAACCAGAAAATACAAATGTGCTGTGTTTATTGGGAATGGTGGCGCGGGGACAGGGAAAGTTAGAGGAGGCGATCGCCCATTACGAAAGCGCGATCGCCCTTAAACCCGACTTTATTGAGGCGCGGTTTAACTTAGGTAACGCTCTGAGTGCAAGTGAACGCACAGAAGAGGCGATCGCCTGTTATCAGCGCCTCTTAGAGCTACAACCGAATCATGCGGGGGCTTACAGTAATCTTGGTTTACTCTACCATCAGCAAAATCAGATTGCAGAAGCGAAACAGGCTTTGCAACAGGCGATCGCGATCGATCCCAATCAGGTAGAAAGTTTCTATAATCTGGGTAATCTGTACAAAGCTGAACAAGAGTGCGATCGCGCCATTGCCTATTACCAGCAAGCCTTAAATCTGAATCCTAACTTTCCTCAAGCGCTGCTGAACCTGGGAAATACGCTACAACAGCAAGAAAAGGGGACAGGAATTAACGTTAAGCGTTGTCAAGAGGCGATCGCCTCTTATCAGCGTGCCATCGAAGTTAATCCCAACTACACCGAAGCTTATTATACCCTCGGCCATGCCCTCATCCAACAGGGTCATATCGCCGAAGCCATCCTTGCCTATCAGAAGGGCTTAAAAATCGACCCCGAAGAACCCAAAGCCCATACCGGACTGGCGTTTGCCTTGCTCAGTCTCGGTTTTCTCGAACAAGGGTTTAGTGAATATGAATGGCGCTGGAAAACTGAAGAATTCACCGCAGGCAACCTGACTCAACCCTCTTGGAATGGTGAACCTCTAGGTGGTAAAACCCTGATGCTCTATAGCGAACAAGGCTTAGGGGATATGATACAAATGATCCGTTATCTCCCTTGGGTAAAAGAACAGGGAGCCAAGATTATCCTCGAATGTCGCCAACCTCTGAAGCGTCTGTTTGCCACCTTGCCCCACGTTGAGCAAATTGTTACCAGGGAAGAGACATTACCCACCTTTAATGAACATGCTTCCTTAATGAGTTTACCTCACTTAAGCAAAACATCCTTAAACACCATTCCTGCCCCGCTGCCCTTTGCTTTACCCGATCTTCCCGAAAATTTGATCCTCCCGGAAAGCACAGCTAAATTGAAAGTGGGGTTAGCATGGCAAGGCAATATAGAACATCCTAATAATTATCTGCGATCGTGTTCATTTTCTGACGTATTGCCCCTGTTTAATTGCGACAATGTATGCTTTTATAGCCTCCAAAAAGACCTCTCTGAAGGCGATCGCCAGCAACTACAGCAAACCCCTATCCAAGTCTTTAACCCAGACTGTGATGACTTTCTCGATACCGCCCATATTATCCGGCAACTGGATCTAGTGATTACGGTAGATACGGCGATCGCTCACTTATCCGCAACATTAGGCAAGCCTACATGGATACTTTTACACTTTAGCTGTGATTGGCGGTGGATGTTCCTGCGGGTTGACAGTCCCTGGTATCCTACCGTTCGCTTATTCCGCCAGACTCAACCTGGAGATTGGTTCACTGTCATGGTTCAAGTACAACAAGCCCTAGTATCACTTCAAAATTAAACTTGTAGAGTACCTTTATTAATTGACCATAGAGTAAAAATAGATCTCACGCAAGCGGAAACTGCTGTATCAAGCAGCAAAAGAAAGTGGCAAATTAATCTTAAAACAAGTACCCATCCCTGGATTTGATGTACACTCGAACTCTCCGTGATGTTCTTGAACAATAATTTGATAGGCAGTAGTCAAACCCAATCCAGTTCCCTGACCAATGGGTTTAGTACTAAAAAAAGGATCGAAAATCTTACTCCTGATCTCATCAGGAATTCCCAAACCATTATCCTGAATCAGAATAACCACTCTATCGTGAGAATCACTCTTTGTTTCTATCTGAATTTCTCCTATAAAATTCGGCTCAAATTTCTGCCGTTCAACCACGGCATCAATGGCATTTTCTAATATATTCACCAGAGCTTGATTGATCTGTCCTGGATAGCATTCCACTGGCGAAATTTCGTCGAACTTCTGAATCACTTGAATCATCCCTGTTCCAAACAAGGGCAATAAAGAATTGGAAAGTAAACTCAGGGTATTCTTTATAGCTTTATTTAAGTCAATCAATTTACAACCCTGTTCATCTAAACGGGAAAAATCACTCAAAGATAACACGATTCTTCTAATTCGATCTGCCCCTGTTTTCATCGAGTCGAGTAGCTGGACAAAATCTTCTTGGATAAACTCTAAATCGAGCGATTCGATTTGATTGGCAATTACAGGAACAGGTTCAGGATAATGTAACTGGTATAGTTTAATTAAATTGAGCAAATCATGAACGTATTGAAAGCTAGACTCAATATTACTATAGATAAACGTAATGGGATTATTAATTTCGTGGGCTATCCCCCCAACCATTTTACCTAAAGCGGCCATTTTTTCAGATTGCACCAGTTGAGATTGGGTATTTTTCAATTGTCCTAACATTTGCTGTAAATTGTCTGCTTTTTCCCGTTCTTTTTTCTCGGAATCCCGCAAGGCAGATTCTATCCGGGTACGAGCTTCAATTTCTGCTGCTAGATTCTGATTAATCTGGTTCAGTTCTTGGATACGTTCTTGAACTCGCTGTTCTAAATTTCCGTTAGCAATTCTGAGTTCATGTTCAGCTTGTTGACGCAGCTCTATTTCTTCTTGCAATTGGTGATTTATAAGGGCTAGTTCTTCGGGCGTTCTGAGCGATAAAAACTGAGGAATTAAAGTCACCATGGCAGCAGCCGTATAACAAGAAACTAAGGCAGTAGCCGCTTGCTCAATACCAGAGATCCAGTAATTGGGATACCACAGGGTCCAAACCTCAAGTAAATGACCGATTCCACAAAGAATCATAAAAGTACTAAATAGAATAAATATATTTAAGAATGGAACATCTTGACGTTTATATACTGAGTAAACAAGAATTATGGCAATAGACAAGTAAGCTAAAGTAATTAGAGCATCACTGGTAACATGAAGACTCACTAGGGGAGTTTGCCACAGATAACAGTTACCATGAGGCATATAAGCTAAATTGGAAGAAAAAAGAGAGGCGATCATAGTCTGTTGGTTCGTACAACTTCAAACCTCAAATAGACATCTTACAGGATTGCGATCGCCAGTAATGTATCCCCAAAAACACATATACAGATATAAGTTTTACTCCTTTAGGGTGAGCAGGAGAATAAGTTGTATTCTGCAATTTCTACTGTTAGACTCTGCCCACCCTACAATGTCGTTGTTGACTTAAATACCGGCGTGACCTAAAGCCATGGCAGTAACTAGCATTCCTAGAACGAGGAAAGGTTGGGCGCTGGCTTGGTATTTGACATCATTTTCCAGAGGATTTCGGAGGAAATACATATCTTGGAATGTGATTTGGGGAATCACAAATAGGAGCAGAATGGTGGCATAGAAATTTTCGTGAATGCTGATGAGATATGCTGCAACTCCAGCTTGGAAGATATCAATCATCAGTACACAAATCCAGGCTGCTGTACCAATTCCGAACATGACGGGCAGGGATTTTAATCCCAGTTTTTTGTCCCCTTCTACGCTCTTAAAGTCGTTGACGATCGCAATCCCCAACCCCGAAAGGCTGTAAAATAGGGTCAAGATGGCGATCGTCCAATTCATTTGCCCAAATAGGGCATGACCTGCCCACCAGGGAAAGGCGATATAACTGGCACCGAGGGCATAATTACCGAGCCAACCATTTTGCTTGAGTTTCAGGGGGGGCGCAGAATAGATATAAGAAATATAGCTGCCAAAAACAGCGATCGCTGTAATCACCTTGACTTCATGACCCGCCCAAACATCCAAACCATAGGCCAAGAATATCCCGGCAAATAATAAGATCCAAATCTGAGCTTCTACCTGGTCTGTGGAAATGGCTCCAGAGGGAATGGGTCGATAGGGTTCATTAATGGCATCAATTTCCGCATCATAATAATCATTCATGGTTTGGGTATAGCCCACCATCAATGGCCCTGACAGCAGCATACAAGCCGCCGCCATCAACACATTCTCTACTGTCCAAGTAAAGCCTCCCGAAGAGACCGCCCCACAGAGAACCCCCCAAATCAGAGGAATCCAAGTAATCGGTTTCATCAACTGGAGGCGAATTTTCCAAATGTTCGTTTCTTTCGTTTCTGCGCCCTTCATCCCCAGCATTTGCCGAGTTTGGGCACTGGCGCTAGGGGGACTACTGCTGGTGCTACTGCGTCGCCGTCGTCGGGAAGATGTAGATTGAGATGCCGTTTCGTCGTTACTCATAGCCTGGTTCTCCTCAAATTGGGGGGTTACAATTCCTCTTAAAATGAAATGTTCAGATAGCGGTCTTGGAACTTTGCGCCTTTTACGGGTTTACCACTTAATGCCGGAGGGAGCAAAATATTGCGCCGTTGGTCGCCAGCTTCAATGGTAATTTCTGGCCCGTATTGGGTGAGTTTGACCTGTTTCTTATCAAATCCAGGCAAAAATAAACTGACACTCTTTTGAGCCACATCAAGCGTGATGGGTTTCGGGGCACGGGTTGCTTCAGTAAAGTCCGGTAGCGCCTTTTGCAGCACTTGCCAATTTCTACTTTTCTCAAAGGGTACAATGCTAATACTCAATGGCTCAAATTGAGCCGTAGCGGTGCTAACATCGATCGCCTCATGATCGAAGGTATCGTACAATTCTTGAAAGCTATTGGCGGCTTCGGCTGCCTGGGTATCGTGAATGACGGACTTATTCAAAATCACTCCTCCCACCGTGACTCCCACTTGCTGGGCACTCCCCCACAAATCCATGGCCTTCGCTAGTGCTGTTTTATCCCCTGTGGTCACTAAATAGGCTGCCACTCGATTGGGATTTGTAATGGCTGCTTTGCCTGCATCCAGGGTTGAATTGGCTTCTTGAGTCGGAGCAGCAAAATTATCCTTAGACAGGTCTACATTCAAAACGGCGCTACTAATGGGCCCCAGAAACGGCGATAGGGCTTGGCCCACGTCTGAGTTTACAATCACATCCCGGAACCGACGGATATACCAACTCATGATTTCCGGTGTTCCCAACATTCTCAGGGTTTCGCGATCGCCATCTCCATCATATACAATCACATCATAGTTTCCGCTTTGGTCATAATCCCGCAGAGCATACAAAGCCAACGCCCCATCCATTCCCGGTAATAACCCCAACTCTTGACCAAAAACTTCCTTAAAAAACGGCTTTTGTAAATACTGCGCTTCCAGTTGCTTCACATCTTCCCAACTGCGCTCTAATAAGGCAGCGCTTCGGAGATTAACCGCCTCCAGATTCGATTCAATGACCCCAGGAGTCCCTTCTTCCACCTGGCCCAACATCAATCCAATCACTGAAGGCGGTTCAGACAGGGCTAACAGCACCCGCTTCCCCGTACTAGCCATATGTTTAGCCGTGGCAATGGCCAAGGTTGTTTTACCCGTGCCACCCTTACCCAAAAATGTCAGAATCAGAGCCATGTCTGTTAATTATTCACAATCACGCTGTTGTCCCAGTTTAGCGCTTTCATGGGTTCTCAGTGACCAAGGGCCAAACCAATGGTCACTGTTGGTTATGAATTAAAGGGTCTTATTGTGCTACTAGCTCTTCTTCAAAGAACCAAGTTGAAAATTGACCGCTAAACTCAACCACAAAACCGACACCCGATCCATCGACCATTTTATAGCCGGTGATTGTCCCTACAGGGTTCTGCTTGATTTTGTCTACCAGATTAGCAGGGATGCGATCGATTAAACCTTTTACTTTTACCTTCTGACCAATATCCATTTATTCCATCTATACTATTCATGTTCTCCAATTCCACAGTGTATAGCAATGGGGGATCGTTAGCTGCATCTTTATTCGGACTTGGCTCTAGCTGGATTACCGAGAAATGGTATAAAATCAAAGCCATAGCTTCCGCCTCCAGTTCAGAATTCCCAGGTCTCTTTCCCCCATGCCATTATCCGAAAAGCTCATCAGCTTAGATTTACGCTTGTTGACCGTTGCAGAGTACCACCAGATGGTTACAGCCGGTATTTTGCAACCGGATGAAAAATTAGAGCTGATTGCTGGACAAATTATCCGTCAAATGTCACCCCAAAGAAGGTCCCATGCTGCGGCCATTCGCCGAGCCGATCGCCTGTTGAGTCAACGTTTGGGGGAACAGGTTATGATCCAAAAACAACTTCCTGTGATTCTGAATAACTGGTCTGAACCAGAACCGGATCTTGCGGTGGTCAAACTCGATCCCCTTGACTATGAGGAAGATCATCCGAAGGTGGAGGATGTGTACTGGATTATTGAGGTGGCCGATAGTACCCTGAGAAGGGATTTAGAGGTGAAGGCGTTTGAATATGGGCGATCGCAGATTCAAGAGTGTTGGGTGTTAAATCTCAATCATCGTCAGTTGTATGTCTATCGAGAACCCGGAAAGGCTGGATATCAGCAGCAGAGTATTCTTGGAGAAGAGAAAGATGTCTCTCCTGTCCAGTTTCCAGGCTGTCGGATTCAGGTGAAGGAATTGTTACGTTCACAAAACCCCTAGATTGAGTTTGACTATGCTCCACAGACTGTATATCAATCATTTCAGATGTCTAGAAAATTTTGAATTATTGAGTGGTTGACGATTTATAATGACACCTCAGGATGTTGTTGTTAATGAAGTATAAGTATAGGGTTTAGCGATGTTCACTTGGAATAAGATCCGCAGTCCTAACCGTTCAAACCAGGGCATTCCTAAACCCCATCTCATTTTCACCATAAAGTAGTATTCCAGTAGTTCTTTACCCCAAACCACCCAACGACCTTTGAGAGCATAGGAATTTTGAGGCTCTTCTAAACTGGGATCGGGCAGTACCGGAATCGCCACATAGACAATGCCGGTCTCTCCATATTCCGCTAAACAGACGGATTCTAGGGTCGGACGCTGGAAGGGGGCAGAAACCGCTCCACTAGCTACGGCAATATTGTGAGCAACAGCAACAGCCATCGCTTCCGTCATGGCTCCACTTTTGGGTAAACCAATGGGAATGGGCGTTTTATCGGGTTGGTCGAGAGCCACTGCCACTCCTAGGGCATAAATAGAGGGAAAATCCCGATGGCGATAGGTGGGATTTACGGGAATAAAGCCTTTGGCGTTCGCAACGTCTGGCAGTTGTTGCAGGAATTTAGCTCCTCGGAAGGACGGTAAAATCATGGAGTAGCTAAAGGGGAGTTGTTGACCGGTTTTGAGGGTAATTTTGTCTGGGGTAATGGCTGTAATTTCGGCATTGGTAAAGGTTTCTATCCCTCGTTCTTTGAGGAGTTCGCTGGTGTATTCTTTGGCATTTTTGACATCACTTACGCCTAAGTGGCCGATGTAGGGTTCTGGGGTAACGTAGGTGAGGGTGACTCGATCTCGTAATCCTCGACGGCGTAATTCTGAATCTGCCATCAGTAGAAATTCGTAGGCAGGGCCAAAACAACCGGCTCCAGGGGCTGCTCCAACGACTAGGGGGCCAGGATTTTCCAGGTATTTTACCCAGGCTTCCCGCGCATGGATGGCGTGATCTGGGGTACAAACGGATTGGGTATAACCGCCATGGGGGCCGAGTCCAGGGATTGCGTCAAAAGCAAAGGAGGCTCCGGTGGCGATCGCTACATAGTCATAGTTGACAGTTTCTCCCTCTTCTACGGTAATGGTTTGGGTATGGGGGTTGAGAGCGGTGACTTTGTGGTTAATCCATTCAATTCCCAAACGTTTGAGGTGGGGTTCGAGATCGATTTGAATCGATTCTAACGAGGCCATACCTAGGGTGACTCGAATTAATCCAGGGATAAAGGTGAAATGGGAGTGATCGCTAATGAGGATGAGGCGATCGCTCTTAGGCAGTAAGCTGCGTAATTCATGTACTGCTGGAAGTCCACCTAAACCTGCCCCAATTACTACAACGTTTGTCATCGTTTTTTCTCCAAAGCTTGCCTATCTACTGAACTGTGCCCCCCCAACAAGAGGCGAGTTAATAAAAATCTGATATTAATATAACTATATGGTGATCTTATGAAAAATGCAAGGTTTCCTAATCATTACCCTGTAGTTTCAGTCTGTAGGAGTGGAAGGGTTAACCCAAAAAGCCTAAAAAAAAAGATTGTATTTTGCACGTATGAGTACATATAGCTAACATAAACGCTTGACAACCAAATAGCGATGTTATAGCCTTAAGAAAGGAGGGACAACGGAGACAACCACCCTGACCACTGAAACAGAAGACAGAGGATTATGAATTACCACTTTAGTATTGTTTTAAATACAACCCTGGAAGAGGCGATCGCCCAAGTCACCGATGCCCTAAAACAAGAAGGATTTGGGATTTTAACCGAAATCAATGTCCAAAACGCCTTCGCCAAACATGGTATAGATTTTCATGACTATCGGATTCTCGGTGCGTGTCATCCCCAACTTGCCCATCGTGCCCTACAAGCCGATGACAAAGCGGGAACCCTCTTTCCTTGCAATGTTGTGGTGCAAGAGAGGGGAGAAGGAGCGGTTGAAGTCTCTGCGGTTAACCCCTTGGGAATGCTCAAAGCAGTTGAACATCCTGATGTCCAAGCTATGGCTGAAGAAGCCAGTCAGAAAATGGAAGCCGTTATTCGCTCTCTGAAAACGCCAGTGTTAACTGCATAGCAGTGAAAAGGGGCACTTTTAAGGGGAAAAATACCCATTACTAACATGAAGCGCTATAACTTGCACAGTCAAAACCACCCAGTTCTGGAAGATTAAATCTTTCCTCCAATTTAGGTCACCGTCTCCCCAATGGAATGATATGGAAATTGGGGAGAATTCTTGATCCACTGCCCTAATTTTAATTGAATCAATTATGTGGAAAATACTATCATTCTTACAAAAAAACTTAACTTGGTCAATTCCTATTTTTATGCTCTTAGGAGTTGTCTTTGGCATCGTTGCTAATCCATCGGGGCTTAAATCGCTCATCATTCCCCTGACCTTCTTAATGGTCTATCCGATGATGATCAACTTGCAAATGAAGAAAGTGATCTCCGGGGGAGACTATAAAGTTCAAGTTATTACCCAACTGATTAACTTTGGGATCATTCCCTTTTTTGCTTTTGGCGTGGGGAAACTATTTTTTAATGAGCAACCCCTAATCTTGTTGGGCTTACTGCTCACCTCCCTATTACCCACCAGTGGTATGACCATTTCCTGGACCGGTTTTGCTAAGGGTAATATCAACGCGGCGATTAAGATGACAGTGATTGGCTTAATCGTTGGCTCTATTGCGACTCCCTTTTATGCCAAATACCTGATGGGAACTGTGATTGAGATTCCCCTGGTTAGTATTTTTAAACAAATTATCATTATTGTCTTTTTACCGATGATTTTAGGCCAGGTGACTCAATTTCTGCTGATTCGGCAAGTGGGAATGGACAAATATCAGAAAAACCTGAAGAAAAAATTTCCTGTATTCTCCACATTGGGAGTATTAGGGATTGTGTTTGTCGCTATGGCGCTCAAAGCTAAATCGATTTTAGCTAATCCCGTAATGCTGCTCTCCTTGTTAGCGCCTTTGGTCACAATTTATGGATTTAATTTTCTGTTGAGTACCTTAATTGGTAAAGCTTTATTCGATCGCGACAATGCGATCGCCCTGGTTTATGGTACAGTGATGCGTAACCTGTCCATTGCTCTGGCGATCGCCATGACGGTGTTTGGTCAAGAAGGCTCAGAAATTGCCCTGATCATTACCATGGCTTACATTATTCAAGTACAAGCAGGTGCATGGTACGTCAAGTTTACTGACCGCATTTTTGGTAAACTCCCCACCTCAGAACCAGTTTAGACCCTTACAAACAACCATTTGATTAGGACTTACCATTACTGCGCCAAGCGTAGTGATGGTAACAGCATTTTTGATGCCATAGCACCCATGTTGAAGGAATAAAACTAGGATACCAATTTCTCCACTGGTTGGGGCGATAATAATCCGTTCTCCCTGGGGACTTCGTTCGGTCTAAGGTCGAGGGTTAGAGTAACTATAGTTTACGAACTAGGGTAAAAATCAGCAATAGCGTGAGTTTAGGATAACATTGACCGCAGGAAAACGTTATAGTTGAATCAACTTCAGTAAGATAGCACCTCACGACCATGACAAACGTTCAAATTCCCTGGACATCAGCCGATTTAGAACTGTTGCCCAATAACAATAACCGCTATGAAATTATCAATGGAGAATTGTACATGACTCACGCCCCCCATTGGAAACATCAGAAGACCATTGGTGAAATTTGCCGAATTTTAGGAAACTGGTCAAGCGAAACTCGATTGGGTGAAGTAATCTTCAATCCAGGGCTAATCTTTACTGACACCGATAATGTAATCCCCGATCTAGTTTGGATGGTGAATGAGAGGTTAAATAACTCTGTTGATGAATCGGGTCATTTTATTGCAGCTCCAGAGTTAGTGGTTGAAGTGTTATCGGAAAGTAAAACTGATGTTCGTCGGGATAAGGAAAGCAAGTTAAAATTATATTCTAATCAAGGCGTGCGGGAATATTGGATTGTAGACTGGCGATTAAAGACCGTAGAGGTTTATCGACGGGAACAAGCGAAGTTAGAGTTAGTGATGACCTTATTAGAGGAAGATGAGATAACGTCTCCTTTGCTTCCTGGTTTTTCTTGCAAAGTCAATAACTTTTTTACATAAGCTAACAAGACAAACCAATAATCTCTGTAAACCCGCCCTAACCCCACCAACAAATCAACAACAACATTAGTTTTTATATCCCAGTTCATTAATTGCAATTCAATCGCCAGTGCGGGTCTACAAAATTGATGGGTTAGTTGCATAAATATTGGTGAATCCGCCCCTACAGTAAAAAATATTCGTTCATTTTGAATTCAACTCTATGCCTAAATCTCCAGTTATTAAGTCCGACGAATCTTATACATTTGCGGATTACTTTAAGCTTAACTTTGCCCCGCAAGATATTCTGGCATATTTTGATGTTTCGCTACAACGAAAATCGCTAAAACTTCCAGAATATACGGGCGAATTGGATCGCCTGGAGGACTTGAAAAATCGGATTGAAGAAAGTCTCCCGCGTCTGAGTTTAACTAGCGAAATGGCGAGACGAGAGTTTCTCATTGCTCCTGTTTTAACTGACGTGATGCACTATACTGAAGCCACGCTCAATGTGGAGTATCCCGTTGCCGTGAACAATCAATTGAAAGGCTCCTTAGACTATCTGCTCCAGAATAAGCAAACCTTGTTAGTCATTGAAGCAAAAAATGAGGATCTAGAGCGCGGTTTTCTGCAATTAGCTATTGAATTAATTGCCCTAGAACAGTGGTTTGAATCCGAGCAAACAATTTTACAAGGTGCTGTTTTAACGGGTAATATCTGGCAATTTGGTCAATTTAATCGTCAATCTCGGACAGTCACTCAGGATCTCGATCTCTACCGCGTCCCTGCTGACTTAAATCATCTACTGAGAGTCTTGGTTGAGGCAATTAATTATGGATCGTAAAGCCAAACCGAGTAGTGCTAACTTTATCGATGAGATGCTACAATTCAAGTAAACTAGATGACAGCCAATCGACTGCCCAACCCTGAAAATGCCATTATTGAAGATGCAAAGCTGGCTGGCTATTGTCTTAATCCGAATCATGTAGATGGTAAGCATAAAGCTCGCGTCTTTGCATCTGCTTTGGACTTAACTCTTGAAAATTCTGACGAACTCAAACAAGCTCTGCTATTCGCTGTTAAAAGTTATGATGCTATTCCTGACAAAGCTAATGCTTATGGACAAAAATATATTATTGATTTTTATTATACGCGAGGTGATAAAACCGCTACAATTCACAGTGTGTGGATGGTACGCAACAACGAAAACATTCCTCGTTTAGTGACTTGCTATATTCTTTAATGGAGCATAGACTATGAAACTTCTAGATGTGGTTGCCTTACTCGAAAATTTACCAGAACTGGGACTCTATCGAGGGCAAGTTGGAACCATTGTCGAACAATATGAACCTCAAGTGTTTGAAGTGGAATTTAGCGATAATGACGGGAAAGCCTATGCTATCGAGACCCTCAGTAAACATCAACTCATGGTACTGTATCACCATCCGATAAATCCTGAAAAAATAGCTATTTGAATCACCAACAAGAAGCAACTTATTTTCTACCAAGGCAACAGGTAATAAAATACTGAAAGCCTAGGAATACTCGACTAAATGGATTAATAATAAATTTTAATTTTCTTGTGAGTTCCATATTTTTTAAAATCTAAGAAAGAGATAAAAAAAGGAGTGAGTATCCCAACTCGCCGCCTTCCCCACCTAACATTATCCCCCCCATAATCGCGGCAGATGACCTCGTTGTGAGTTTTTATTAAAAGTGAATTGATGGGGATAGGAGCAATAAGAGCCATGCTTGCGCCAACCAACATACTCTGCCAACTTTTGAAAATTCCCGTGATCATACCCTGCGAATTTACCTCCTTTGTTAAGCCAGATTTCTTTTTGAATGCTAAAACCAAACTGCTCACCGCTATACTTGACCCATAATCGATCAATTTTCTCTAGGTCTTTAGAAGGAAAGTCTATGTAGAGATCGCGGACACTATCTTTATTTTCTAACACCATAATTTGATAAAAAATAAATGTTGTTTCTTCATTTGCCTCATACCAATTCTCTTCTTGTAATAAGGTTTCTAGTCTCTCACAAAATGTCTCTTCAGAGCATTTATCTTTAGACTTTCTCAGTTCCCACTGAAATCCGCTATCTGCTTCACAGTTTGACAGAAAATGACGCATTTTCTCGAACCCTTCCCGAAATCGTTCGGGATTACCTTTCTCGGCAAACTTTAAGCGAAATATCTCTTGCCATTGCCCTTGATTTTTATTTTCTATATTTGCCCACAACTCAGTTAATGCAGCCCAAGCTTTTTGGTATAGACGATAAAGCTTGTCTGTATCTTCTGGTAGCCGGACTGCTGGAAAAATCTGGGATAAATTCTGTGAAACTCGATACTCTCGCTTGCCTTCTTTCAAGTGATGGCTCACCTCAATTAATCCAAAATTAATCGCTCGTTTAATCTGTTTTTGTTCGTCCTCTCTACTCGATAATTGTCCTTTACAGACTGCTGTTAACGCTGCCATCGGCACGTTAATTTCATAAATAGAACAAGCGCTGATAATTTTGGCTAAGGCATTGTCAACGGGTGGGTAGAGATCCCCCTCCCAAATAATGCTCCATTTCCATTTCTCTGGATGATTTTCCCATTCTGTTAATATCTCTTCGGCATTTGCTTGAGACAATACATCCTTGTTTAACATTTCCAACAAGCGAGGATTGCCAGCCGAAAGAGTGAGAGTGCGTTGCAGCAACTCTTCGTCTAGTTCTGCCGAACTAAAGTGTTCTAAACGTCGCAACTTCTTCTGAAGGTCGGCATGATGGAAACTATCCAACGGTTGAATAAAAAACTTATCTAATCCCTGCCAATCAAACTGATAGCGACAGGTGATAATAATTCGGTGTTCGGTTCCAGCACTCTCAATGGCCCAAACCAAGGCCTCCAAAACTCTCGCAGCACTCGGTTGTAGCCTGTACTGTTCTCCTTTTAGCTCTAAACTCCACTCAAAGTCATCCAGTACCAGTAAAAACGGCTGCTGACGGGTGGTCAGAAATACATTCCGCAGGCGATATTTTAGCTCCTCAGTTCCCTCTCGAAGTTCTTGACGCTCTTCGGCACTTCCCAACTGGTCGCAGAGTTTACGAACTAGGCTCGGTTCAGCGATGGGTTGGCTCTTACGTCCCCAAATAATGGCTTGAGGGAAGTATGATGAAAGACGATCGCATAATCGAGCGGCGATCGCACTTTTTCCCCATCCTCCCATACCCGCGAGCATCACCCCAACTTTCCTATTATCTGGAGATTTAAGCACCCGCAAGCAATTTTGCAACTGACGACGACGACCCACAAACTCCTTGCGGGGTATCAGGGGAAGTTCTTGGGTTTGTTCATCAATAAATTTGGGCTGCACAGAAGATGGTGGAGCAGGTTCCCGTCGTCCCTCTCTGCTGTTGCGCTTGGTGACCAAAGCACCAGGAAGCGTGGAGGTATACAACCGCAATAAATGCCATTGCTTCCCGCAAAGTTTATCCGATCTCGTTTCACCTTGGGTTAAACTTGCCTGTTTCAAGAGAAGTTGATAGGTTCGACCCAAAGCTTCTACTAATGTTTGACCGGCTGAAAGTTCCCCATAGAGAGTCGCTGCTGCGGCTGAAGCTTCCGCATCGTTAACCCGGTTTCCCCATCCCAAAACCGCCATCACTCCATCTTGAACCAACGCTTCAGCCATGGAAAATACAGTCTGCTCATTAGAATATCCGGTTTGGCAACCCGACAAAAATACCAACGGAGAATGGTTATAGGGCAAAACATCAGCAATATCCCGACTATCACAATCTCGGCGGTCTCCATACTCATCTTCCGTGAGAAAATAAGGCGTTTCATCGGTAATCGTTGCATGACCGGTTAAATGAACAATATCAAAGGGGTCGCTTTCGGCATCAATCAACTCTTGCAACTCGTCGAGACAACCACTTTCTTCCACTACCAAGCGCAGGTCTTTAGCCATCCCTTTCGTTGCCGTTAAAATTTGTCCTTCTTCTGCCTCAAAATCCAGCACCCGATCAAAATTCCGTGGTGACGAAGCCATAAACAGCAGATTCAAAAAGCGAGGTTTGGGGTCTTCTTCGACTCGGAGCTGGTCGTGTTCTTGTACCCAACGCACTGGCACAATGGGAGGTCGGCATTCTACCAAGAATCGTTTCCCGTTATGCAAAACTTCCCAAGGCAAATTCGCTAACCTCCCCGATGTGGAAATGGCCAGAACAATTTGCCTTCCGCGACTGTTCCGAGGCGGTTTATCGAGAGCTGATTGTAAAAACCGCTCTCCTCCATCCAACCAGTTAAACAGTCGTTGCCCTATTTTCTGATAGGGTGTGGGCAGTGAGGTGTAATATTCTTTCTCTACTTGTTCAAGCAATTCTTCAATCTCAGCCAAAGGCCGTATCCGTTCCTGTGCCTGATTGGGGTTATCCCAGAAGAACCGAAACCGAGCCTGATTTTCTCCCACAGGAGTCAATTCAATATGGAGAATTTGAGCCATTTGAGAATTAACAATGAATACTTTTAGTTTACTCCAAGAGTTCTTTAATCTGCTCGATTGTGGCATCTTTGAGCAGCAAGCGGCGACCGTCATCGGTGACAATCATGACTTTCTCCAGCTTGCGTCCTGAGTCTTTCTTCTGGGACTTCTGATACCACTCGTAGAGTTGCTTGGCGATCGCCATTGTTCCCCCGACAATACCCACAATAGTGGCGATTGTGGTTAATACCTCCGCTCTCTGGGGTTCATCGAGGGTTTCATAACTCCCCTCAATCCCAGCAATATTGAGTAACTCCTCAGTTGCTATCTCTGCATCTTGACCAACAATTTCAATCTTCATGGGTTAATCTCCCAGTAATCTCTCTAGTTGAGTGTTTTCTCTCCATTTTAGAAGCTATAGAAGACACCACGAACATTCACCAGTGAAGAGTTCAATTCTATTGCTACACTCATTAAGTACGATTTCATCTACCCTACCCCGAACTCTGTGACTTCTAGTTCTTCTCCTCTTCAGCGTTTAATTCAGTATAGCGGCCCCTATCAGAATCAAGTCCGGTTGGCGATCGCAACTTCGATCCTCAACAAAATCTTCGATCTTGCCCCTCCCATCCTGATTGGGATCGCCGTGGATGTGGTGGTTAAACAGGAAAATTCGGCGATCGCCGCTTTGGGAATTACTAGCGTTTTTACCCAACTCTTACTCCTCACCCTTCTGTCTGCCCTGATTTGGGGATTGGAATCTGCGTTTCAATATGCCTATGAACGGTTGTGGCGCAATTTAGCCCAAACGATTCAACATCATCTACGTTTAGATGCCTATAGTCATTTACAAAATCTGGAAATTGCCTATTTTGAAGACCGCAGCACCGGCGAGTTAATGGCGATTCTCAATGATGATATTAACCAATTGGAGCGCTTTTTGGATGTGGGAGCCAATGAAGTAATCCAAGTGGCGACGACTGTTTTAATTATTGGCTCGATGTTTCTGATCCTAGCACCGGAAGTTGCTTGGATGACCCTTGTCCCCATGCCGTTTATTATTTGGGGTTCGATCGCCTATCAAAAGTTTCTCGCTCCCCGCTATACGAAAGTGCGCCAAAATGCGGGTTTTCTCAATCATCGTTTAGCGAATAATCTCAGTGGCATTACCACGATTAAAAGTTTTACCGCCGAAGAATACGAAGTCAAGCGGGTCGGCCAAGATTCAACTGCCTATCGACGCTCGAATGAGGAGGCGATCGCCTATTCTGCGGCGTTTATTCCTCTGGTGCGGATGTTAATTTTACTTGGTTTTAGCTGTATCCTACTCTATGGAGGTTTGGAGGTCACGAACGGGAATTTAGCCGTGGGAACCTACAGCACCCTAGTGTTTATGACTCAACGGTTACTTTGGCCCCTTACTCGCCTCGGAAGTACCCTGGATTTATGTCAGCGTGCCATGGCTTCAACTCGCCGGGTAATGGCATTATTAGATACGCCGATCGCCATTCATACGGGAGATATTCCCCTTGCCTTGGAGACGGTGCGCGGTGAAGTGGTGCTGAAAGAGGTCAGTTTTTCCTATCGCGATCGCCTGCCGATATTAAACCAGGTCTCTTTGACCATTCCTGCGGGCAAAACAATTGCTATTGTTGGCTCAACGGGTTCGGGAAAAAGTACCTTAGTTAAGCTCCTGTTGCGGCTCTATGAAGTTCAAAATGGTTCAATTACGTTAGATGGTCTAGAGTTGCAAACACTACAGCTAGAAGATTTGCGGCGCTGTATTGGGTTAGTCAGCCAAGATGTGTTTTTATTCCATGGAACGGTGGCAGAAAATATTGCCTATGGGACGTTTGATGCCTCTGAACCCGATATTATTGCGGCGGCAACGTTGGCAGAAGCCCACGACTTTATCATGGAGCTACCGCAAAAATATGATACCATAGTTGGGGAACGAGGTCAGAAATTATCCGGAGGACAGCAGCAAAGATTGGCGATCGCTCGTGCCATTGTTAAAAATCCCCCGATTCTGATTCTGGATGAAGCCACATCTGCGGTAGATAATGAGACAGAAGCAGCCATTCAGCGATCGTTAGAGAGAATAACTCAAAATCGGACGACGATCGCGATCGCTCACCGACTTTCCACCATCCGCAACGCCCATTGTATCTACGTCATGGAGCGCGGTCAAGTTATTGAATCCGGTCGTCATGAAGCATTATTAGAACACAATGGGGTCTATGCTAGTTTATGGCACATTCAAATGGGAGAATCTATTTTAGCCCAATCCTAATTAGGTCAAACCTGGACTGCGATCGTTTATAGTCTATTAGGAGCTGGTAGCGATGGTTATTAATGGATTAAGAGTCTAATGATATGTATGGGGAATCTTGTAGAATTTCAGATAACTCAGCAATCATTTCAGGAGTACTCCAAGTCTTACTGCTAAGTTGTTGTATCCACAACAATTTTCTCTCATCTGAGGAGAGAGTTTCAAAATCTATATAATATTCGTCACCACTATCTAGTGTGTAAATACATCTTGTTGTATAATCTATTGACCAATGGATGTATTGATCATTGAACATTGTTTGCAACCTAACTAAATCGACAATAAAGCGATTTCCTTGTGTAGTAACAAACCAATCTTCAAAGTTTTGTAGTAAATATTCTTGAATCTCAGGGACACTTACATCTAGATAATTATTACACATCTCAGCAATCTTTTTGTAATCCTGAGTTTGAGCATAGGAATTACAAATTTGAATTAATTGGTTCATTTCTTCTCTATTTTCTTCCTCTTCACTCTCTTGGTTGTGTTGCTTTGAATCATATAACTCATCTTCATTAATTTCTATAAAGCAATCAGATTGAGTATCTCTTGAACATTGAATAAAATATTCAATTTCTTGTCGCCATTTTGTCCAAGTACGGACTTTACAAGCATGGTCTTGTAACTGATCAAGATTAGCACCACACTGATATGCTTCCTCCAAGAGCTTAAGGCACAGCCATTCATTGAGATAATTCAATCTTTTCCGCAGAATGCCTCGTATATAAAATAGTTTCTGGATGTAAGGCTTAGTCTTCTCTAATTTCTTTGTTTTACAAATTCCTCCAATTTTAGACCAAGCATAACTAATGCTCTTTTGAGTCACTTGGCCATTGTCATATTCTAAGTATTGTGTAGTCGCAATACGCATTGCTTCCATAATTTCATCAGCATTATGCTGTCTCAACAATTTCTTTAAACTTTTTAGTCCTTGCTCAGAAAGTTTATATGGCTCAACCAACTCTGCCCAAAACTCAGCAACTTGCTCAATCAAATAGTGATCCAGTTCAAGTAATCCCCTTTGCCAATCCATCATCATCTCAATTTGCTCACGCCGTTCTTGAAGTTCTTCCATTTGTGTGCGCTGGCGGTCGATGATGGTGGTATCTGCTAAAGTTCGATCACTTTTGCCTAAATTGCAGTCTACACAGGATGTAATAAGATTTAATAAGTCGTTAGTTCCACCTTGAGAGACTGGATTAATGTGATCTACATGAAGGGTAACATCAGGTGCTTTCTTTCCACAGTACTGGCAAGTAAATTTATCTCGTTTGAAAATCTCAAACCGAATCGACTTAGGAATAGGTTGTCGCTTAGATCCTTGATGACTCATATAGCTCTGTGCGATAAGACTCAATTTATCAAAAACTCCTGCTAGTGAGAATATTCTATTAGAGCTTTGATTTCATGATTATAACAGTTGTCAGACTTGAGCAAGTACTTCTTCTCCTGGAATCGGTTTTACTGTACCGCTTCTGATTTCATCAATGTGTTTTTGTGCTTCTTCAATCCAAAGTTCTTGAATTCTTTTCTCTACTAAAAGCACTCGGTCAGAATTCGGTAAGCTCATTGCTTCATTGAAAATTTCATCTACAGTCCGCATAACTCTATCTCTCCAAAAGTACGCTACTGCAATTTTAATCTATTTAAATTAAAGCTTGTACAATTAATTGATACATTGAGTTAACTAGGGAAAGATTCCTTAGTTTGAATAAGTTTGGGTATAGACCAGGAAAAGTATTTTCATCCACGATGATAGGATGATCTTCATGCCAAATCATATCAAAACCAATGACTTCATAAGACATCGCATGATAAGCTAAACTTGCTAACTGTTGATGTTGCTGTTTCAAATTACCTAGATCGACCTCTCCACCTATTTCATCGGAATCATAGACTTTCTGAAAAGAGCGACTTTCAAAAGAGTTACTAAAGTTAGAAAATCGACTTGATTTTTTTCTATACCCATACATGACTTCTCCATTGATAAGGGTTGTACTCAGCCAATCTTGAGGATTGTTTTCATAGTATTTTTCTAGAAGTATACCCTCATTTAAATTAATGCCTCTTTCCTGTTCCATGAATTCAATAATATCACGCAGTCTCGAAAAATCATCGATCAGCGTCACTCCTTTACCAAATGAACCTTTCCTTGGTTTAAGTAACGCATAGCCCCACTTATCTAAAATTGGCTTTGCCAAGTACAAGTTTCTATTATTTATTAATATAAAATCTGAGACTTTTACACCCTTTTGTTTTAAGGTAAGATGAGCAGTATATTTATCTAGAGCAACTTCAAAAATATAAGGATTAGGAATAACTTTTACAGTGCAGGCCAATGTTTTGAGGAGTTCTAAAACATATAAGTTACTTTTGCAAGAGATACTGTTTGGCTTTCTAACTTCACCATACCAGAAGAAGAGATCTAATATCAAGTCCGATGAATAAGTTACGATATAAATGAAGAGTGTCCAAGCAAAGCAATGCCCCGACTCCTTAAGATAGTCCCCCACCAGAGTAGAGAGTCCCTGGGCGTAGCCTACCATCAAGCAAAAGAGGGCCCAGA
>NZ_JAQMUE010000094.1 GCF_028330985.1 Roseofilum reptotaenium CS-1145
CTGGGCCCTCTTTTGCTTGATGGTAGGCTACGCCCAGGGACTCTCTACTCTGGTGGGGGACTATCTTAAGGAGTCGGGGCATTGCTTTGCTTGGACACTCTTCATTTATATCGTAACTTATTCATCGGACTTGATATCAGTAGATACGAGGGGCAAGTTAAAAACTCGCATCTACCCATTTTGTCAATATGCCCCCCTGAAGATAGAAGAAACCCGGCGATCGCCACTAGGCAGAGACTGGGTTTCTAGCCCCTGCTCCCTTCGACTCCGCTCAGGGAACGCAATCAGCGAATCCTCATTAATGGTTACGGGCAAACCCCCTGATGATTGCCCCCACGGAAATAGCGTACTGGCTTTGACCAGTCTACATACAGTTCCATCGTGCCATCGGACAGCCGTCTGGCTGCATTAGCCTCGATAATCGGAGGTACGGGTTGAGGTCGTTGTCTGGCTGTTCTCTCCATGTAAGGAGCAGGGTCGCGGATATCATGCCAGGTAGTTACACCAGAGCGTCTGATGCGGGGATTTTCTGGCGTTCCTCCCCGTCCACTGACCACAAAACGACTATCGCCTACCGCATCGCACCCTTGAACAATGATGGTCTCTGGGTCAATCACTTCTGATTCTAATTCAGTATCCTGTTCGGTGGGATTGACATTGAGGTTAGAAATGGTGACTGTCCCACTGAGTCCAAACTGGGAACTAGCCGTAATATCGCTCAACGGGGTTAAGTCTTCCCGGAATTCTAAGCCCAAGATACTGTTACTAAAAATATTAATATTGCCCCCATTCCCTTCAAACGCATTGGCAACGATATCACTGTTTTCTTCAGAAATGGCAAACACAAAGGGACTGTTAATCGTAATATCTCCCCCATTGCCTGCACCTCCGGCTTCCGTAGAAATCAACCCGCCATTGCGCAAGAGGAGGACATCACCCACTCTGAGTTCAATATTCCCCCCTTCACCCGAAGCCGTTTCTGCCGTTAACCGTCCGCCATCGCGTAATTCTAGACGATAGGCTTGTAGTTGTAAGTCCCCCGCATTGCCAGTGCCTTGATTACGAACTGTGATTTCTCCCTCATTCAGCAGTTGCACCTGGTTGCCTCGAATCGTAATTTGCCCCGCATTTCCCGATATCTCTTCCCCTTCATTGGCTAAAGCACCCGCAGAAATTAAGCCTTCCCGTTGAATGAGCAGTACATCAGCAACCGTCAGGTCAATATCTCCCCCTTGTCCCAGGGTAGTGGTCGCGGTAACTTTCCCTTCATCGCTTAATTCTAGACGTACCGCTTGAATCGTTAGGTCGCCTGCATTTCCGGTTCCGTTGTTGCGAACCGTGATTTCTCCTTTATTGAGCAGTTGAATCAGATTACCATTAATCGTTATATTGCCAGAATTCGCAGACAGGGTTTGACTTTGCACCCCTACTTCTCCCACTTCCGTGGAAATTAAGCCTTGATTACGGACTAATAGTACATCCCCCACTTGCAGATCAATCTTACCCCCCCCACCGGAAGCAGTTGCAGTGGTAATTTGTCCTTCGTTGGTAACTTCAATACGGTTAGCTTGAATTTGGAGGTCACCTGCTGTGCCAGTTCCTTGATTTCCTACACCCACTCTTCCACCATCAGAAACAGTTAAGCGAGGGGTGTTAATGGTTAAACTACCTGCATCTCCAGAAGGGAGATCGGGAAGTCCTGTTGCTTGACGAAACACTTCTGGTAAAATCGGAGCATCTGATAGGATTTCAGCTCGAAGTTGCCCATCTTCTGTCTCGCCAATACCACTGACTTCTATAGAATCCGTAGCGTTGATCGTTAAGTTTCCTGCCGATCCCTCAGCCACTGTTGAGGCACTAATCGTTGCCCCATCTCTAATGACCAATCTAGAAGTGTTTACTAATGTTGTTCCTCCCTTTGCTTCAGTAGCTGTTGCATTACTGAGAACAGTTCGTCTTAAACTTACAGGAATAAATCCAATCAATGTAATGGATTCAGAAGCATTAATAGTAACGTTTCCAGCTTGCCCCCTACCTAGAGTGCTATTGCTGATATTCCCTCCATCCAGAAGGCTTAAGTCTTGAGTCTCAATGCTCAGATTCCCGGCATTACCTTCTCCTGCTGTCACAGCAACCAAACTACTGAAAATATTTGGATTGTCACTGGCAAAACCATTCACTTCTACTCCATTAGCCGCACTGACCGATACATCCCCTCCATCCCCGGTGCCATAGGTTTTGTTATGTATAATTCCTCCTCCTGATAGCAACAGGTTTCCCGTAGAAATATTCGTTTGCCCTCCTGCTCCCTCACTGACCGTTTCATTAAATAAGAGACTTGGAAATGTCTGTTCTACATCAGTTCCACTAACTTCCAACATCTCACTCGCCTTCACCGTTAAGTCACCCGCAGGACTTGAACCCCTATTTTGAATCAATCCTGCTGACCCTCCTGTGAGCCGCACTTGCCGTCCCACCATCTCAATGGAACCGCGTCCTAAGCCACTGGCATCCACTGCGGCCTGTTGTGATAAATTAATGTCCCCAAAACGTTCTACTCCCTCATATCCCAATCGCCATCCTCTCTCCACAGAGGTTAAACTCACTTGTCCTTCACCCACCCCCACTAGAGCAATATGTCCTTCGGGCGCTCTAACTACTCCCCCAACTAAGTTCACTTCTCCCCCAATTAAGGCTAAAGTATTTCCCGAACTTACCTCCAACCCAGGATTGGCCTCGCTGCGGTCTACTGGAGAGGTCCGAATACTTCTAATCGTCAACCCATGTCCTTCTCCTTCTACCTGAATGGGAGCTGGATTATCCAGATTAAAATTTAACCCAATCGGAGAATTAATGGTCAATAAAGGTTCCTCACTTGGGTCGTTCGTATTGAATACTACCCCATCATTAAAGATAATCCGATCGGCTGTTGTGCCAAAAAACGACCCACCCAACCTCAACTGCGCTCCCGAACCAAACCGAATTCCTGCCGGATTAATCAGGAATAGATTTGCTGTTCCTTGTGCTTCAATCAACCCATTAATAAAGGATTGATTCCCTCCAGTCACCCGACTAAAGATATTTTGAATATTAGGACTATTCTGGAACACTGCCGAACCCCCAAAAGGAACTGAGAACTCCCGGAAACTATGAAACAAATTCTGTCCCGCAGTTGTTCCTCCATCAATCATAAAATGGGGATTTCCATTTACCCTCGTCCCCAATGAGCCATCAGGAACTACCTGAGCGAAGGTGGGTGAAGCTGTAAAGGCAAAAGTCGCAGCAACCAGTGTCGTTGAAAGAGTGAGCCAAGTCCGTTGCATAGCTATGCTCCAGATGAAACGCTTTGCATCGAACCTATATCTAGATAGCATGATTGTCAAGTAAATAATTAACCTTTATTAAGGATTAACAACACCAATATTCTTCATTCCTCTCGTTGTTGTACTCCCAATCCGTAAAGTTGAGAAAGGCGGCTTTAGTAGATGAGTGCTGGTTTCTTGGGGTTTTAATTCTCCGGAGAATAATACCTTATCTAATATTTATCTATCAATTGAGTTTGATCTGTTTAGCTTTTCTGAGATAGAAAAACATTGTGAAAGCAAGAATTTACTGCTAGACTACACTCGATCCCACTGGCCCTGAGCGGAGTCGAAGGGAGGGGGATAACGCACCAAAAAGTATCCTGGTTATAATTTATGCTTAATCGAGTTCAATTTAGCCGTAAAATAGGTCTTTTTTTAGCAACTGTGGTGCTATTAGAGGTCAGTCCAAGACCCGTTCTTGCTTATCGGAAATCTAGTCCAATGATTGCAGATGCGATCGCTCTAACTGAGTCTCCTGCCTCCCTCTTACCCCTGGATTCTTTAGGAATAAGAATTAGCCAGCGCATTACTCCTCCCATCCCTCAACCGCCACTACCGAGTGAACCTCTACCCCTTCCAGAAGAGATCCTGATTCCTCCTGAATCTCCAGAAGACTCAGAAATCATACCGTCGGAAGGAGAAAGTAGTTTTTGGATTGAGAGATTTGAAATTGAGGGGAATACAGTCTTTAGTAATGAGGAGTTAACAGAAGCACTTGCCTCTTTTCTCCAACAAGAGTTAACCTTGGTTGAACTGTTAAAAATCCGGTCAGTTATTGCTGAACTTTATAGCCGTGAGGGTTACATTTCTTCTGGAGCGATTTTTCCTCTACAGAGAATAACTGATGGGACGCTAAAAATTCAGGTTATTGAAGGTAGTTTAGAATCGATTGAAGTCATTGGAGTGCGTCGCCTTAGTTCTAACTATATTCGTAGTCGCCTCGCTTTGGTGGGTTCCCCTCCACTCAATATCAACCGCGTATTAGAAGGGATGCAACTGTTGCGCTTCGATCCTCTTATAGAGAGCATTACCGGTGAACTGCAAGCGGGGAGTAGCCCACAAACCCGCATATTGGTGGTCACGGTTACGGAAGCTGATAGTTTTACGATTACTACTAATCTGGATAATGCTCGCGTTCCTAGTGTGGGTACGTTTCGCCGACAATTGCTGATCGAGGAAGGCAACTTAACGGGTTTGGGGGATAAAATTCTCGGTATTTATACGAATACGGATGGCAGCAATATTTTTGATTTCAATTATACTTTGCCCTTGAATGCCAGCAATGGAACCTTGAGTGCTGGGTTTGGCATTAGTCGTAGCCGTGTGATTACAGAGCCTTTCGATCGCCTGGGGATCACTTCTGCCTCTAACTACTATAGAGTCAGTTATCGCCAGCCACTTATTCGGACGACTCGACAAGAACTTGCCCTAGGATTGACGTTTTCTTGGCAAGATAGTCAAACGGAATTAGAGCTGGATGATATTGGGCCTTTTCCCCTTTCTCCTGGAGCCGACGATCGCGGTAGCACCCGTATTGCTGCTCTGCGTTTTTTTCAGGAATGGACAACCCGGAGCGAACGGGATGTTGTCAGTTTGCGATCGCAATTTAGTTTCGGTTTAAATCAACTCTTTAATGCCAGCCGTAACGAAGCTCCTCCTGACAGTAATTTTTACACTTGGCGGGGACAAGGACAGTGGGTGCATTTGTTGGCTCCTGATATGCTATCGATTGTTCGTACCGATATCCAACTAGCCGATCGCCCTCTGGTTCCTTTGGAGCAAATGGGACTAGGTGGGGTAGACACTGTACGTGGATATCGTCAAGAAGCTCTACTGACGGATAATGGAGCCTTATTCTCAGCAGAAGTGCAACTGCCTGTGGTGCGAGTTCCCAGGGTGCAAGGAATTTTACATCTGATTCCCTTTATTGATCTTGGGGTCGGCTGGAATGAACAGGATTTAGACCTGGAAGAAAACTTCTTAGCTGGAACGGGTTTAGGATTATCTTGGCGGATGAGCGATCGCTTCATAGCTCGAGTAGACTGGGGTATCCCCCTAACTTCCCTTTCCTCTGACGGCGAGAGTTGGCAAGAAAATGGCGTTCATTTTTCTATCCTCACGAATTTTTAAACTTTCATAGAACCCTAGGCTTCTTGCACGAGAACATAGGGTTGGACAATAAGAGCCTCAAACTGTTGATCTTCAACACGCTCCCAATGATTTAATTGTTCGAGGGTGGGTTTAGTGATCAATTGTTCGCTAATCCAGTGTTGTACGGAAGTGAGTTGATCCGTCGCGATCGCTACTCCGACATCGACTAAATCTAATCCTTGAGTCACCACTACCACATTATCCCTAGCAATATGAGGCTTGAGCCATTGCCATTGCGCCCGATCCACTTCTTGCGTGAGACGTTCCCTAATGTCTTCCATATTTGAGGTTATCCATTCTAATTTTGCACCTGCTTATTCTACCGTCCTAAGTCATGGAGTGCATGGATAGCATCTTTACAGACTTCGGTCACTCGCTCTAACTCTGCTCGTTTGGTTGTTTTTGGCGGATCAATCGCAGAGCCAATACGGACGGTAATCGGAACAGAGCGCGGGAGAGGAGTCTCTTTAACGAGGATGTTTTCTGTACCCCATAAACTAATCGGTAATAGGGGCGCTCCAGCTTTAGCTGCAATCATCGCTGCGCCTAATTTTGGCGCACTAATGCGACCGTCTGGAGTCCGAGTACCTTGTAAAAATAATCCTGTCGCCCAGCCTTCCTCTAAAGCAGATAGGGCATTACGAATGGCACTGCGATCGGCGGCTGCTCGTTCAACGGGATAGGCTCCATATAAGCGGATAGCTTGTTTTAATACGGGAACTTTAAATAATTCTTCCTTAGCCATAAAAGCGACCGGTCGCCGCACGCAGTTGGAAAGAATGGGGGGATCGAAATAACTGGCATGGTTACTGACAATGACTAAAGGCCCCTCCTGGGGAACGTTTTCAGCCCCATAAATCTGACCTTGAAAATACACATGCAGCATGGGACTGACCACAGACCACTTGAAGAGGTGGTAAAGAACAAGACTTTTCAAGGGTTCGCGGTTTTGAGTCATGGTTTTGAGAACGAATCGGGATAGGGAAGAAAAGGTTTAGAGATTTTATCAAACTGAGCCGCTCTTTAGGGTTTTACTTTGATTAATTTATTGAGTCTAAGCTGATGGGAGGGACTTAACAGCGCTTGCCAGGCGAGCAGGACAACACCGAGAGTTCCTAATGCACTTCCAGAGGCGATCGCAAAGACAATGATAATTTGATACCGCACTGCATCTAAGGGGCTGGCTCCGGCTAAAATTTGACCGGTCATCATCCCGGGTAAACTGACCACTCCCATCACCATCATCGAGTTAATGATGGGAATCATGCCGCGCCTAACGGCTTGTTTGACTTCGGCATGGGTGGCTTCCCATCGGGTTGCTCCTAAGCTCAGAAGAGTTTCAATTTTGCCTTGATTCGTCACTAAACTCTCCATAAACTGCTCTAACCCTAACGACACTCCATTCAAAGCATTACCTAAAATCATACCCAATAGGGGAATTAAATATTGGGGATTGTACCAGGGAGTGACTTGAATTACAGCCAGGATAGAGAATTGGGTAATGAAGAACGCAGCCACTAAAATGGAGAGGAAGGAGCACCAATAGATACCCACAAATCGCCTTGAGGTGCGGTTAACGCCAGACATTCCCGCGATGCTGGTCATTAGGATAGCCAGTAGTAAAATGGCGATCGGATTCGATAAGGAAAACAGCCAATTGAGGACATATCCAATTAATAATAGCTGGACGACCATGCGAATCGTGGCGATCGCTAACGTTTTCTCTAATCCTAACCGCAAACCCACCGATAATCCCATATTAATGAGAATTAATAGAGATGAGCTTACCAATTGAATCTCACTAATGGAAATCGTGCTCTTGGACATAAATTATTACCACTTCATCATCGGTAATGGGTTAAGGGGATTGTGCTTAAATTCTTCTTTAGTTAAGCGCAACAAGTTTTGATGAAAGCCAAGATTAGGAAAGGTTTTCAAGACTTCTTTAATATAAATTCTCGGTAAGCCAAACGAGCGCCACCCCTGAGATACATCCACCCAATCTCCTTTTCTAAACACTTCCACTAACGGATACTCGCAGTTACGAACACGGGTAAATTTGTGGTGTAAATCGATCATTAGCGAAATTTCCGTTGACCATGACTCTTTACCTTGATTTTTGAGGTAAGTTTGAGCTAATTCAATCGATGGCGGTAAATAGTCCACCGTATCATCCGGCCAAATCCCTAGATCGTGAAAACAGCCAGCAATAATTAACTTTTCTCGATCGTCCTCCTGGCAATTATGAAAAATAAAGCAGAAATTCAATACTCGATAGACATGGTTTCTATATGGCTCGTATTGACTGCCGATCGCGGATTTCCACTCACCAAGAATGGATTCTAATAGGGGGATATGGGTTTCTATACACATATAGCAATTCTCTTTTCTATGGAGTACAGTTTTAACCCTTAGACCCTAAGCAATACAAGCCTATTGCCTAGCAAGAAGCACGATAAGAATGTACTAAAAGTTTTTCATTGCTCGTTGAATTTGCCGTTGATCGTCACGGCGTTTTATGTCTTCCCGTTTATCATGGAGTTTTTTCCCTCGACCTAAACCAACAGCCACTTTCACCCATCCTTCTTTTAAGTAAAGCTTGAGGGGAATTAAGGTTAAGCCTTTCTGTTCCACTTTACCGATGAGTTTACGAATTTCTTCTTTATGTAATAACAATCTGCGGGTTCGTAAGGGGTCATGGTTAAAGTAATTCCCTGTGGTTTTGTGGGGAGAGATATGCACATTGAGTAAGACGGCTTCTTGATTGCGAATTAACACATAGCCATCCCGAAGATTAACCCGTCCTTCGCGAATTGATTTGACTTCGGTTCCCCGCAGTTCAATTCCGGCTTCATAGGTTTCTAATATTTCATATAAGTATCGTGCTTGCCGGTTATCACTTAAGATTTTATGTCCACTGCCTGTTTTAGCCATAGTTTTTCCTCGACATACATTATTTTCCAACCGCTCCATCCCCGTAAATCCCTCTTGGGAAGGGAGGCTTTTTCTACGAGTTTATCCCTCTCCATTCCTTTGAGACAGCCGGACTTTCTCTAATTGGTTCTCTTTTTAAGGGGGATAGGCTAGAGCGAGATTAAATGTACTATACTTTACTCATTACTCAACAACAATACACCATTCATAGAGATCGTAGGTGACACAATGGTTAAGAATCAAGGGATCTTGCTCAACGATCGCCTCTGCTTCTTCCCAAGATTCGGCTTCAAATACTAACATGCCACCGCCTCGTCTGCGCCAATATCCACTCCGGGCTTTATGTCCTTTATTCACGAGGTCTTGAACAAAGGCTTTGTGGGCGGGAACATATCGATCGAATGTCGCTTTATCAACGATTCCAGATTCGATTTTGGCAAACCAAGGCATGATCGAAGAAGAGTTATGATTTTTGGGTGATTCTTTTTTATTTTAGCGATGAATAGCAAAATAGAGCGTTTTTTTGTGGCTCTTGTGGTTCCCTCTGGGCTTCAGGAGGAAGTGGAGCAGATTAAGCAGGAGTTTAGCGATCGCTACCAGAGTCGCAAAGCCTTTAATTCTCCTGCCCATATTACCCTACAACCGCCGTTTGAGTGGGAACCCGGCAACATCCAACAGGTGGAAGAGTCCTTAGAAGACTTTGTGGGTAATGTTTTCTCCATCCCCATTCAACTCGACGGGTTCGCGGCCTTTCCCCCTAAGGTCATCTATATTAATGTGGTCAAAACCCCTGAACTGATGGCCCTGCAATCTGCCTTGATCCACCATCTTCAAAGTACCCTCCCCTCCATCAAACGGTCCTGCCATCCCTCCTTTACCCCCCATGTCACCGTTGCCTTTCGGGACTTAACCCCCAAGAACTTCCGCCAAGCCTGGCCCAATTTTGAGCATCGTTCGTTTCAAGGTAAGTTTATCGCTTCTAGTCTGACCCTCCTACGCCATAACGGTCAACGTTGGCAGTTGTTTGCTGAGTTTCCCTTAACCGAAGAAATGTAAAGTTTTGTTGCGAATGCTGGACATTTTGCAAAACCGTATATTAGACTACAGAAAGTTAAAGATAAATCGTTCATCTTACTTTACTTCGTTTGTCGAGTAAGACGGAAGTAAGGAGAAATCCTGAAGGAACGCGCCTCTGTTAACGATGAAACAAAGCGAGTTTGATTATCTTAGGAGGCGAAAGCTATGGAACTTTGTTATCGCGGACTTACCTATAATTACAATCCTCCCACTATCGAAATGGGAGAAGAAAAGGTTGGTGGAACCTATCGCGGTTTAGAATGGCGGTTCCGCAACATCAAGAAAGCACCAGTGATGCAAACCAACCTGGATCTCAAATATCGTGGATTGAGCTATCATGTCGGCAGTGAAGTCAAAGCACCGCAAGCTATTCCAGAGGTAGCACCAGTTACCCCAGTGGTTGCTGCGGCAGCATCGATGGCTGGATCGGTAGCAGAAACAGCCAGAGCTTTAATGATTTCTCGCGATCGCAGCATCAAAACCCGTCAACAAGCCATGCTCGGCCGTTTAGCCACAGAAGTCGGTTTAACTGCTGATTCTGGAAAATATTGGAGCCGCATTCAAGGAAAAATCCAACCCACGTTCCGGGTGAACTATGAGCATCATGTAGGTTCCTACAGCTAGAAACGCTGTTTTGGATTAGCTCTTAGTTGGTATATTTTGAGTATCATCTCCCTCCAAGGCTCTTGGGGGGAGATTTTTAGGATTGCTCTCTCTATAGAAGTCGACTCTTTAGCCTCCTTGTCATATCAAGTCCGATGAATAAGTTACGATATAAATGAAGAGTGTCCAAGCAAAGCAATGCCCCGACTCCTTAAGATAGTCCCCCACCAGAGTAGAGAGTCCCTGGGCGTAGCCTACCATCAAGCAAAAGAGGGCCCAG
>NZ_JAQMUE010000095.1 GCF_028330985.1 Roseofilum reptotaenium CS-1145
GAACATTTACATTTTTGGTGGTCTCTACCCGACCACTTTACCTCTTTTAGCGTTCGCCAGCTTTCAGTTGATCTTTTCAGCAAAATACCACCGAAAAAGGTCGCCATAGCGACCTTTGAGCTACCTTGTCACCCCTTGAGGTGTTCTTGAGTCATTTTCTGAGTCGCCATAACCACTAAAAAAATTACAATGAAGCAAAATAGCGTTCAATCAGGATAATTGCCACAATATCATCGATGGGACGGGGAGGTTGGCGCATTCCTTGGGGAACCAGACGAGTTAAGCCTTTGGGGGGATACATTTGCCAGTAGCGATCGCGAGCTTCTAAGGTAGAATATCTCTCATCTACCTTGATAATTTCCACGGTTTCGGCAAACTCCGGTTTCAGTTTCGCTTCCCAAGCTTTCGAGGTAGTTTGATTTCCCATCACTAACACGGAAACCCCATACTGTTGAGACCAAGCTTTTAAAGCGGCGATCGCCTGCTCCGAAGCAACCACTTCATGCTCGAATACCTGGCGATCTTCATCCATCACCGCAATGCCACATTTATCTTTACCCGGATCGAATCCCAGAATCATCAACGTTCAACTCTACTCACTTTGTCGTCGTAGAAACGGAATCAGAGCCTCGCACACTTTTTCTGGCCAGTCTTCTTGAGCATAATGTCCAACTTCTTCTAAGGCAATAAATTCGGCTTGGGATATACTAGAAATCGCCTCTTTTGCACTGGATGACAACAACCAGGGATCGTTTTCTCCCCAAATCACTTGCAGAGGTTTTGACCATTGGGGAAGAGTGCTACTAATATTGGTCAAACTTGATTTCAGGTTCAGATTTCGCAACGTTGCCAGCAGAGCGCGTCCAGCAGCCGAAACTTCTAAAAAGGGGCGACGATAAACATTGAGGTCTTTTTCATCGACTTGATAAGGCGATCCACCTTCCAGGGTGCGATCGACAATCAGGGGATCTTGGGTCATCATTTCTCCCGCTAGAGGTAGGGTAAACTGCTGGATTTTCCAGGGTAATTTAGCTTGGGGACTCAGGGGAATGTTGATTAAGCTGAGGCGATGGATGCGATCGCTATTTTGCAGAGCATAGAGGAGTCCGGGAACACTGGTGTAGCCTTGCAGCACGAGGGAAACTTGCTCCAATTCTAGACTATCCATGAGGTCACCCAAAGCTTTAGCAAACGCTTCTGGAGTATAGGCAAAGTCCCGTTTTTCCGGAAATGCTGATTGTCCGGAACCGATCCAGTCTGGGGCGATCGCCCAAAATCCTTGTTCGGCTAGAGACGGCAGAACTTCTCGCCAACTATAGCTTTGGGAGAGTAACCCATGGAGTAATAAAACTGGGGGTTTGTCGGTTGCTTGCATCGGTTGCGCTTCGCGATAAAACCACTCTAGGGAACCGACGTTAATTTGCTTCTCCTCAATAGACACTCTTGTTGCTCGACTCCGTTTCGTTTCACTGGGATGGAGTTAGCATACCGTGTTTTTACCTCTTTTACTACTATAATTGGCGATTTTAAAAACGAATATCCTGCCAAATTTCAGCGTCAGCAAAGCCCTCTAAACGTTTGCGATCTGTTGTCGCAATCACAACATACTGACCAGGATATTCTTCTTGAATGAGTTTCTATTGAGCGCATATAATCATATCACAATCAATAGTTTTGAGATCGGCAGTTGGTATCCCTTGCGTTCTAGCTTCTGCCCATAATTTAGATGCTTCCTTAAGTACCGGTTGGATAATCGGTAGAAAATCGATAATTTCTGGTAACCGATCTAGATTCTTTAGACCATCATTGTTGATGATATAACTTAAAGCCTGATGAACGCTCTCCATCAATGATTTCCTTTACCGTTTGCCAATATTGTTCTCGATCGCGCACTTCTTCTGAGGAGGGTTCTTCTTCTATCCACTGTTTTAATAGTGCAAGAGCCTCTTTATTTTTATCTATCTGCTCTTCAAGAGTCTCTCTTTTATGGGGCAAAACGAACTTTGATTTAGCTTTTAATTGTTCTGGCATAAACTGATTTTTGCTGATTCAATCCAAATTTACTGATATTTTAACACGCATCTTCCTATTGACTCACCTCGCTCTTGATATTCTCCCAGGGCAACCAGATCGCACATAATTCTTGACAAAGTTAAGAGTAAGTGACATGATGAAAAAATGGCTAAAAATCAATTCCATTAATCTGTAAAAACAGCCTTAATTAAGAAAGGCTGGACAATTACAAGCGATCCTCTAATCATTCGTATAGATCGAGTTAAACTAGAAATTGATCTAGCAGCCGAAAAAGTATTTGCCGCAGAAAAAGATGGGCGAAAAATTGCTGTAGAAGTAAAAGAATTCATCAATCCTTCTGCGATTTATGACTTTCACGCAGCTTTAGGACAGTTCTTGAATTATCGCTTAGGTTTGCAAATGACAGATCCCTTACGCAATCTTTATCTAGCTGTACCAGTAGATATTTTTAACGATTTTTTTCAAGAGCGTTTTGTCCAAGCTGCTATACTTCAACATCGTCTAAGTATTATCGCATATGACCCTAATTTAGAAGAGGTGGTAGAATAGAAAAACTAGAACAGTATCGTCAAATTGTCCAAGAAGTTATCAAAAGCCATGCTGCCCCCGAAAATGCGGATATTGAATCCCAAGTGATTTGCGATCGCGAACAGGATCATTATCAACTGGTGGATCTGGGTTGGCAGGGTTTCAATCGGATTTATGCCTGCTATATTCATATCGATATTAAGGACGGAAAAATCTGGATTCAGAACAATATGACAGAAGCCGACTTAGGACAAGAGTTAGTGGATAAAGGCGTTCCTGCTTCAGATATTATTCTCGGTTTACATCCCCCATATAAACGTCCTTATACCAAGTATGGCGTTGCTTAAGATGCAAGCAATCTATTAAATCTAAATGGATTTTATTTGCACGAGTTTCAATTTATTGACGGCTGAAGTAACAAAGGATTGAACAAACGCTGTGCGCTGATTTTGTTCAAAGATGGTTTTGATAATCGAGGTCAGCTTCTCCAAATTGAAGCCCTGTTCTGGATTAAAGTCTTGGGTTTGGAAATATTCAATTAAACTTAATCCGGCAATGCGCGTTAAATAGGCAGCGCTGATGCCTTGTACCAGTCCACCTGCCGTATAGGTAATGGCATTCGTTTTGAGAATGTTAGTAATGGTTTGGGTGGAGAGTTCAACTAATCCCAGTTTCACGATCAGTTCTCCGACAATAGCAGCAACTTTTTGCCCCTGTTGCAGGCTAAAGGATTGGTTCGGTTGATATATTTTAGCTATGTCTAAAATCAGTTGACCCGTAATTGCGCCGGTTGTCAACAGATCGAGGCTGGGAATGGGGTTGGCAAAGGCGGTGGTGGCAGCGATCCATTGATATTGCTCGATCGCCGGCAAAGCGCGATCGCGGCGTTTTTGGTTCCAGATCGCTTGGATCTCGCTCTGTAAGGCTTCTGCTTGGCGCTGAATCGTCCCTAAAATGGGCACATGGGAAGCATCCGCCACTTGCGCGAGACGGCTTTTCAGGGATTCAATTTGGGGCGCTGGATTTTCCATCCATTCGTCTACAGTGCCATCGGGGTGATGTTTGCGGACTTTGATGGGTTGAGGGATAGCGGCAGTTACCACTAAATCCTCTTTCTCTAGTTTACCGGTAATGCGGCTGTTGATTTGTTGGAGAATACTGGGCAGTTCTTGGGGTAAGTATTGGTCTTGTTTATTCAAGACTAAAATAACGTGATGATGGTTATTTTTTAGCTGTTGTATGGTTTGATATTCAGAATCGGTTAAATCTCCGGAAATGACCAACAGAATAACGTCGCTGTTGCGGTGTTGTTCTTCAATCTGGGTTTGAATTTCTTCACTCGGATTGGGCGTAAATAGAGCAGGCGTTTCGATAATTTGCCAATCCTGGGATAGTAGCTCAAACAGGCTACTTTTTCCCACATTTTTACCGCCGGTAATCGCGATTTTCAGGGTTTGGCGGTTGATTTCTTCTTTGAGTTCATTGAGGCGATTTTGCCAACTGGAAATATCAATCTCTTCTGTCGCCAACTCGGCGTTCGCGAAGCGACTCCAAAGGAGTATCGCCCCTTCAACCTGGGTAAACGTTCGCTCTAGAGTTTCCTTATTTACGGGTGAAGAAAGGGTTTTCACGGGAACAGAGACAGAATTTTGTCGCCACCACCAAATCCCACCCCAGGCGATCGCCCCCAGGGTAACCCATTCTCCCCATTCACTCACGGAACTTTGGATACTTGCCCACAACCACAGAAGTGCCCCTAATCCTAAGCCACCAACTAACAGAGGACGACGTATGAGTGTTGTCATTGATTTCTCCACTAAACCCAACCATATCTCTAGCTTAACTCGATTGGGGGGCGATCGCGTATCTTACTGATGATCATTCTTGATGATATAACTTAAAGCCTGATGGACGCTCGCGATCGATAATTTCCCTCGTTGAATAGGCACTATCTATTAAATTCAGTTCAGGGAGATCGACCTTCATTTATCCTGAATTCTATTTTTCAAGAATATCTCAAATTTGTACGCTAATATGAGTTATGAAACTGTCTCAGCCCGATTGCATATGACCCTAATTTAGACTTGAGGAGCCTATGTTACTCAACTATAATCCCAGAGCTTGCTTACCCTCTGCTGAAGATTTACCCGATTCTGACGATACTCCTGTGGATAACGAACTACAAGACTTAATTCCCAGTTTGCTTAAAGCGATGCTGGCTTTAATTTGGGCAGAGCGGATGGATTGGTTTTTTGGAGTAGATATGGGGATCTATTACGATCCCAAAGAACCCGCTATTGTCCCCGATGGCTTTTTGAGTGTAGGTGTGCCCCGAATTATTGACTCTGATTTACGTCTCTCTTATGTATTGTGGGAAGAGCAGAAATTACCCACCCTCGTGTTAGAAGTCGTTTCCCATAAACGGCGGAAAGAATATACTCAGAAAAAAGAAGCATACGCCCAAATGGGGATTTTATATTATGCGATCTATAATCCCTTAAGGAAAAGGAAACAAAAGTTGGAAGTGTATGAACTCAAAGACGGTGAATATGAATTATTATCTGGGGAAGTGGTGTGGTTATCCCAGTTGAATTTAGGCATTGGTAAAGCGGAGGGAACGTATCAAGGAATCACCAGAGAATGGCTCTATTGGTATGATGAGCAGGGAGAACGCTATTTAACGCCAGAAGAGCGAATGATCTCAGCTCAACAACAGGCATTATTCACTGAAAAACGGGCATTATCTGCTGAACAGAAAGCAGAGAAACTTGCCCAAAAATTGAGGGAATTAGGCATTGATCCCGATCTCCTAGACCCATAATCGACTATCGAGGGCCGATCGCGCAGTATCATAAGAAAATAGACTCTAACCTTATCCATCCTGTGACTGCGATCGCCCCTAACTCCCTCCTCGAACCTTCCCAACTGTTACCCTTTGAACAGCTCGAACCCTCCCTACAACAGCGTTTTCAACAGGCTTGGCAACCCGGATCGCCCCTTCCTTCTGTGGTATATCCCAAAACTCAAGAACAATTGAGCGAGGTGATGAAACTTGCCAAAGCTAACCAATGGCAGGTTTTACCCTGGGGAGCAGGCAGTAAAATTCATTGGGGTGGCATCGGTAAACCAGTAGATCTTATCATCAGTACTCAACGCATCAATCAGGTGATTGAACATGCAGCCGGAGACCTCACGATTACTGTAGAAGCCGGGATAACCTTGGCACAGGTGAAGGAATTTCTCGCGCCCCACAACCAGTTTTTAGCCTTCGATCCAGCCTACCCCAACCAAGCCACCATCGGCGGTATCATTGCGACAGCGGATACCGGAAGTTGGCGACATCGGTATGGTGGCGTGCGCGATCGCCTGATTGGACTCTCCTTTATCCGCAGTGATGGTGAGATTGCCAAAGCAGGGGGCAGAGTCGTCAAAAATGTTGCCGGTTATGACTTGATGAAACTGTTCATCGGCAGTTATGGCAGTTTGGGGATACTTTCTCAAGCCACGTTCCGCCTATATCCGATTCCCAAACATTCAGCTACTGTGGTGCTTTCAGGAAATCCAGAGGCGATCGCCCAAGCCACCCAAACCCTACTGAATTCCAGTTTAACCCCCACTGCCCTCGATTTAAGACCCCAAAATGACCAAATTCTGCTCATTGCTCGGTTCCAAAGTATATCCTTAAGTGTGCAAGAACAAGCTAAACGAGTATTCGATCTTAGCCAAGCATTAGGATTGAGCGCCCAAATCTACGAGCAGCAGGAAGAAAGCCAACTATGGGCAACCTGGCAACATCAAATTTGGGAAACCCACCCCCAAAAGGTTATCTGTAAACTCGGTATTCGTCCCACCGAAGTCGTTAACCTGTTGCTAAAAATTGAACAACTTGCCCAAGTGCAAAGTCAATGTGTGCTTCACGCTCGTACTGGCTTAGGTATACTACGATGCAATCAAATTCGATCGACACAACTGTTGGAGTTGCGATCTTATCTTACCTCCCATGGCGGCTTTCTCAGTGTCTTAGAAGCCTCCTCATCCCTAAAACAATCCCTAGACGTATGGGGATGTACAGGAAATGCACTTAAAATTATGCAAAATATCAAGCATCAATTCGATCCCGATAACTTACTCAGTGGCGATCGCTTCATTCGATAAACTACATTTCTATAGTATCGATTAGCATAACTCATGTTTTTTACCTTGCACCAAGCTAACCCTTTTTTGCATAATTAAAATCAGATCCAGTCAATTAGTAGGGTAGGTAGTGCCCTAATTCCCTATTCTCTATTCCCTATTCCCTCTTTTCATGACTCCCGCCAAAAGTAGTAATTTCTTATCTCAAAACCCCCATTTGTCCTCTGGATTTGATCCTCAAAATCCACCCAATCCCGATCTAATTAATACCTGCGTTCATTGCGGATTTTGTCTCTCCACTTGCCCCAGTTATCGCGTTTTAGGACAAGAAATGGACTCTCCTAGAGGACGCATTTATTTGATGGATGCGATTAACCAAGGTGAAGCTCCCTTAGCCCCCGCTACCTCCCAACATTTTGACACCTGTTTAGGATGTTTAGCCTGTGTTAGCACCTGTCCTTCAGGAGTGCAATATGATAAACTCATTTCCGCTACCCGCCACCAAGTCGAACGCAATATTAATCGCAATATTCCCGATCGCATTATTCGCTCCTTAATCTTCAATCTTTTTCCCTATCCTAATCGCTTAATTCCCCTTCTTTATCCCCTCTATTTCTATCAAAAATCAGGCTTGCAATCCCTCATTCGGCGCACCAATCTTCTGAAAAAAGTATCGCCTAGATTGGCGGCAATGGAATCCATTTTACCCCAGATTTCTCTCTCTTCCCTACACCATTCCTTTGCTGATGTCATTCCTGCCCAAGGGAAAAAACGCTATCGGGTGGGAGTCATTCTTGGCTGCGTGCAACGGCTGTTTTTTAATCCAGTGAATGCGGCAACGATTCGCGTTCTAACTGGGAATGGGTGTGAAGTTGTGATTCCCAAAACCCAAGGCTGTTGTGGGGCACTCCCAGAACATCAGGGGCAAACCAAACCCGCCCAAGATTTAGCACGCCAAATGATTGATTCCTTTGCCAATTACGATCTGGATTATGTGATTATCAATGCCGCTGGATGTGGACATACCCTAAAAGAATATGGTCATATTTTAGCTGACGATCCCAATTATCAAGATCGGGCAAAACAATTTGTCAGTAAAGTCAAAGATATTCAAGAATTTTTAGCCATGGTGGGCTTAACTGCACCCTTATCTCCCCTAGCTGAAGAAGAGTTGAAGGTTGTTTATCAGGATGCTTGTCATCTGTTGCATGGACAAAAAATCAGTGTGCAACCCCGCCAATTACTCAAACAAATTCCTGGCATTCAATTAAAAGAACCTGTAGATGCTGCCTTATGTTGTGGAAGTGCAGGAGTTTATAATATGTTGCAGCCAGAGGTGGCAGAAAGTTTAGGCGATCAAAAAGTGAATAATTTGCTCAATACGGGAGCTAATTTAATTGCTTCTGCAAATCCAGGCTGTAGTTTACAGATCAAAAAACATTTACAGCAGCAGGGTAAGACTGTTTCGATTTTCCATCCCATTGAGCTACTCGACTATTCCATGCGAGGCATTACCCTATCTTCCCTCGACAGGACTTAATCTGAGGAGGAGGAAAGGGAGACAGGTAACCAAATTTCAAAGGTTGTACCGCTTCCAATTTGCGATCGCAGTTTCAGATATCCTTGATGTTTTTCAGTTACAATCTGGTGGGAAATGGCTAATCCTAATCCCGTCCCTTTTCCCACGGGTTTAGTTGTAAAAAATGTTTCAAAAATACGCTGTTGAATTTCTGGAGGTATCCCCGTTCCATTATCTCCCACCTCAATTTTAACCCATTCTGACTGATCGGATTCCATTAACCATTGAGTGGTAATCGTAATTTCTGGTTTCCATTGATCAGATTTTTCCCGTTCATTTAAAGCATCAATCGCATTGGTGAGTAAATTCATAAAGACTTGGCTCAATTGCCCTGAATAACACTCAACTAAGGGCAACTCTCCATAACTTTTCACCAAGTGAATTCCATATTTGAGTTTATTCCGTAAAATCAATAAGGTACTATCTAAACATTCATGAAGATTCGCCAGTTGGGGATGGTTTTCACCCATATGAGAAAAGTTCCGCATTCCACCGACTAAGGCATTTAAGCGCTCTGCACTCTCCTGCATACTATCAATTAGTTCGGGTAAGTCGTTCTGTAAATACTCAAAGTCAATATCTTCTTTGATCTCTTCAATGGGTTCCGGATCTTCTCCAGATTCTTCCTTATAAGCTTCTACTAAATCTAGTAAATCCTCACTATAGGTTTTTAAGAACTTTACATTTCCCCATAGGGTATTAACTGGATTTCTGATTTCATGAGCTAATCCAGCTACCATTTGCCCTAAACTGGCTAATTTTTCGGTTTGAATCAGATGGGCTTGAGTATTTTCGCGTAATAGTTTCGTGGTTAGTTCATGAATTCTGGATTGAGCTAGGAGTAATTGATGAACATCGAGCAAACAATAGCAATGGCTTGAACACTTTATGACTAAGGGTTCATAGAGTTTTTCTGGAGGACGTTCTAAAGAGCGAACTGCTGCTTCTACAATAGGTTCTGTACCGGGCATAATCAGGTGATCGGGTAAAAGATGTTGACCAACTTTTTGATTGGCTAATCGATTTAAAACTCTAATTTCTCGCCGGATAAAAACTTCTAAACCATAGGGACGACTCAGTTGCTCTAGAAATCTTCTTCGGGAAATCATTCCGGCAAATTCACCTTTGTCTGTTAAAATTACTCCAGGCAAAAGGGAATATTCTTTAAAGATTTGTGCGACGACACGTCCTGGTTGACTAACATCCACAGAACATTCCCATAACGAGAGGTCTTTTAAGGTTGAATCAAGGTTTACTTCTGTGGCTCTCAGACCGGCGCGAGCCACTACTTCTGTTGGTATCTCTGACACTTTTACCACCATATTTTTTATTATTCAAAAACTCTTCCTCTATTATAGGAATAAAAACTATAATAGACTATAATGAGGGTTTGAGTAAGTCAATTTTTATTATCGCCTTAAACTTTATTTAACCTATTTAGAATTTATTTAACCTACTGATTTATAAGGGTCTATTCCCAGAAAGATAGAGGCGCGATCGCACCCGTTCTAAGCAAAACTCATGAACTAATATCCAGCCCCATTTCGGGGAGATTTCCGGGCGTTTATGGGGAGTGACAATCATCAGGCGATCGCCAATCCAGCTTAACTGATACACTAAGGCCGGTAAGCGCGATCGCTCCACCAAATGCAGCGCAAAACTACACACGATTAACCCATATTCACGTCCCCACAACACTCCCTGCTCAATGTCTTCAAATCGATAACCCTCGGCCACCTGTCCCGTGCGCTCTAGATAAGCCTCCTGAGTATACGGATCGATGCCCTGTATATCCTGCCATCCCAACTGACGCAAAGCCAACGTCACTTCGCCACTCCCACAAGCCAAATCCAAAACGGGTAAACTCCCTCTCGGTACATCTATTAGCCCCTGAGCCAAAACTTGCCCAATCCTCTCCTCATGGGGATTACGATAGGTTGCTCCCTGCTGTTGGTAAAAGTCTTCTACTCCCCAGGTTTCATAAGCCTGACGAATCGATAAATCCATGCAATTAACAATTAATAATTACGGTTCTGCCCCATCTTCCCCATTCCCTCTCCATCCTCCCATCCCGCCCTTGCCCCCAATCCCTAGAGAGAGTAGAATTAGAGCATGGGCTGCTCTTAGTTCAAACTTAATCTAGGCTGACGAAAACCCGAACGCTCAGGAAGATGTCAGCTCAATTACCAAAAAGATGGGTCTAGAGCAATGCCCTTCCAGGGCAGCTTTTTCCCGACTGCTTGTATTATGATAATATCATGAGAACCCTAAAGTTTAAGCTATACAAACATAAACGAAATAGATACCTGAAGCGACAGATAAATGCTGCTGGGGTCATCTATAATCATTGTATAGCACTTCACAAACGGTCCTACCGATTGTGGGGTAAACACTTAAACTGTGCCCAACTGCAAAAACATACTGCTAAGTTAAGAAAGCGTAATCCTTTTTGGCAATTAGTTGGTTCTCAGGCGGTTCAAGATATTTGCCAGCGAATAGATAAAGCTTATAATCTATTCTTCAAACATCAGGGTTTGGCTTCGCTCACCAACCACGGAAAAGATTTGAGACCGCCAGGTTTTAAGAAGATTAAAAAATATAAGTCCTTAGCTTTATCTAGCCAGAAAAAAGGATCTAGAAATTGGCACAAGGCAAGACTTAATCTGGCTCGCAAACATGAAAAGATTGTTAACCGTAGACGAGATTGGCAGTGGAAATTGGCCCATGAGTTAACCAATTGGTTTGATGTTTTGTACTTTGAAACTCTTAATCTGAAAGGAATGCAACGACTTTGGGGTAGAAAGATCGGTGATTTGGCATTGGCTGAATTTCTTTCTATTCTTGAATGGGTAGCTGCTAAAAAATCTAAGCGTGTAGTTTATATCGATCGATGGTTTCCCAGTTCCAAGACTTGTTCTGAATGCGGTCATGTACTCAATGAACTGAAGCTCAAAGATCGTCAATGGTCTTGTCTTTCATGTTCAACCGAGCATGATAGAGATTTAAATGCGGCTAGAAACCTTAAATCAGTTGGGGCATCAACTGATTCGTTAGGCTTTAGTCAGACAGTCCCAGACTGCTATTGCTGTTTGAGCGGAGAATCCCCGCACCTTCAGGTCGGGGAGTATGTCAAAATAAAGAATAAATATTTCGCCAGAGAAGAGGACTCGTCCCCTAATAATGATATCGGAAAAAATCAGCCAACGCTCTGACTTTCTTGGAACCCAAGTCATCACCCGGAATAATGGCAAACGCTTGGGAGTCGTCAGCCAACTGTGGGTCGATATAGACCGGCGGGAAGTGGTTGCCTTAAGTTTGCGAGATAATCTGCTCTCAGGTGTTCTCGCCGGAATTCCCCGCTATATGTACTTGAGCAATATTCGCCAAGTCGGTGATGTGATTCTTGTTGATGATGACGACGTAATTGAAGATGTCAACGTAGAAGTTTACAGCAGCCTCATTGGTAGTGAGGTGATTACCGAAGCTGGGGAAATGCTCGGCAAAGTCAGAGGGTATCGCTTTGATACAGAAGATTATCGAGTCACTTCCTTAATTATTGCCTCGATTGGCTTACCCCTGATTCCTGAACAGGTGGTTAGTACCTATGAACTCACTATTGATCAAATTGTGAGCAGCGGGCCAAACCGCCTGATTGTGTTTGAAGGTGCAGAAGAGCAGATGGTGCAGTTAAGTGTGGGGGTACTAGAGAAGCTGGGTATTTCCCAAGCACCTTGGGAACGAGAAGGAGCTGAACCCTATGCTATGCCAATCATTGACAGCGAAAAGCAATTAGGTACAGGTACTCCCATACACACACAAAAGCCGATCCCCGAGATGGAGCCAGTCATGGAAGAAGATTGGAATGCGGATGAATGGCAAAAACCGCAACCGGCTCCCATGCAGCAGTTCAAGCAACCCGAACCTCGGTATGAGCAAAGCTATGAGGAAGATAACTGGGGAGGTGATGGGGACGAAGATCGCAGCTATCGAGAACCAAGCTATCGGGTCGATCCTCCTGAAGTAGATAATGAAGAGATTCCAGAGGCTCCTTATGAACCCTCCTATCGAGAGATAGAAGAGGATGCTTGGGCTGATAAAGACCAGGAAGAACCCTTAGATTTGCCGAAAGTTAATATTCCAGAGACTCTGAAAAAACCAGAGTATGAAGGATAACGGTTTGTGTGAGTTGTGAACGAAAGAACCCTCTAGCCTTAAATCCCTTGTTGAAGGCTCTCAAGGCAAGGGGCTTTGGCCCCTTGTTAGACCCTCTTTTTTCTGATGAGTATCCAAAAAATTCCCCTGGCATCTATCCAAAAAATCCGTACCTATCTCACGAGTCTGCTGGTGCTTCCAGAGTCTGAAAACTGCCGGAGATCGCTCTCTTTTAATGAATCTGACGATCTCCCAGAACCGGAATCTCTCGATGAGCTAGGGGGATTATTTGATTTGGGGCCAGCAGAAGAGGATGAGGAGGCGATCGCCACATCACCTTCTGGGCCTTGGTTAATTAGTGCCGTTAATCCTGCTACTGCTTTACGCAAATTACCTGGGCTACGCTTAAAACTGGGTCTACGCTGGGTTAGCTATATTTATCGTGACCCCAATGAACCCAACAGTGGCACGGGAATAACTTGGGCTGTACCAGAAGACTATTGTGCGACGGCTACCCTCGAAGAAGCCCTAGCCGATGGCTGCGATCCAGAGCATCCCCCCCGGCCCCAAGGGGCATTAGATAATTTTATGGCTGCCATTGAAGGCGATCGCAGCGCTCCTTCTTTTATGGTTGCTGCCCTCCTGCGCCGAGAAATTCAAGAATTTGTCTATGCAGAAGCGAACCGAGATTGGAGCCACCACCGCTTGATTGACTCGCCTCCCAAGCAAGTCAAATGGCAATGGAAAGGCCAAATCAAAGACTTATCCCCCAAAATCCGTAAGCTGGATGATGGCAAAATTGCCGTAGAATTTTTCACTTGTCGCACCAGTGCCCCGATCGCCATTTTTCGCCACGTTGAACAATATCCCTCATCCAGTTATCAGAGCAAGGCGATCGACCAACCCGTAGCGATTCCCATCCGTACAAAATCAATTAAAAATTAAAAATTAAAAATTAAAAATCAACAATCAGGATCTGGTAGCCTGGTACGTGCTTAACTGAACATCGGTAAGCATAAACCCTTAATTTCAGCAAGGATTACCCTATGTACGAAAAAATCAGCCCTCCTGAAACCGGCGAAAAAATTACCTTTGCTGAAGGTAAACCCATTGTTCCCGACCATCCCATCCTTCCCTTCATTCGTGGAGACGGTACGGGGGTAGACCTTTGGCCCGCCTCTCAGAAGGTCTTTGATGCTGCCGTTCAAGCAGCCTATGGTGGAAAACGGAAAATTTCCTGGTTTAAGGTGTACGCTGGTGACGAAGCTTGCGAACAATATGGAACGTACCAGTATTTACCTGAAGATACTCTAAAGGCGATCGAAGAATATGGAGTTGCTATCAAAGGTCCCTTAACCACCCCCATTGGTGGCGGTATTCGCTCCCTCAACGTTGCTCTGCGGCAAATTTTTGATCTCTATGCTTGCGTGCGCCCCTGTCGTTACTACGCCGGAACTCCCTCGCCCCACAAAACGCCAGAGAAAATGGACGTAATTATCTATCGGGAAAATACCGAAGATATTTACCTCGGTATTGAATGGCGCGAAGGCACAGAAATCGTCAAGAAACTGATTGAATACCTCAATACCGACCTCATTCCTTCTACTCCTGAGCATGGGAAAAAACAAATCCGTCTCGACTCTGGTATTGGCATTAAACCCATCAGTAAAACCGGAACTCAACGACTGGTGAAGCGGGCTATTCAAAACGCCCTTCGCTTACCCAAAGAGAAACAAACGGTCACCTTGGTTCATAAAGGCAATATTATGAAATATACCGAAGGAGCCTTCCGCGACTGGGGTTATGAATTAGCCACCACTGAGTTTCGCCAGGAATGTGTAACTGAGCGCGAATCCTGGATTTTGAGCAATAAAGAAGAAAATCCAGACATTAGTTTAGAAGACAATGCTCACAAACTCGAACCCGGTTATGATGCCTTAACTGCCGAGAAAAAAGAAGAAGCTTGCGCTGAAGTAAAAGCCGTTCTGGATGCGATTTGGGAAAGTCACGGTAATGGGAAATGGAAAGAGAAAATCATGGTCAATGACCGGATTGCCGATAGTATTTTCCAACAACTACAAACCCGTCCTGGAGAATATTCGATCCTCGCTACCATGAACCTAAATGGGGATTATCTCTCGGATGCTGCTGCCGCGATTGTTGGGGGTTTAGGTATGGGGCCAGGGGCCAATATTGGCGATAGTTGCGCTATTTTTGAAGCAACCCATGGCACTGCTCCCAAACATGCGGGTTTGGATCGGGTCAATCCTGGATCATTGATTCTTTCTGGAGTCATGATGTTAGAATACATGGGCTGGCAAGAAGCCGCAGACTTGATTAAAATGGGCATAGAAAAGGCGATTTCTAATCGGGAAGTGACCTATGATTTAGCCCGACTTATGGAGCCTCCGGTTAAGCCCCCTCTGAAGTGTTCGGAGTTTGCTGACGCGATTATTAAATACTTTGGCTAAGGTCTTGCTTTGGTAATACAGCCCACTTTTCTTTTCTGTGGATGCATTAGTATAGCGCTGCGCGCTAGGGAATAGGTTATGGTAGCTAGGTTTCAGTATTGAATCGGAGTCCTAACCGACGATTTCTCTGCTACAAGAGCGCAGGGCAACCTACTAGACTTTCTCCGCTAATTTGATGAATTAGGAGAAGGAGTACGATCGTTGTAGCGTGAATCTCGGTAACTAGTCCGTAAATAGCGCTACTAACTAACCCCAAAAGGGAAAGTTGAACTCTCGGTCTGATGCAGGTGTAAGTCCTGCCTACCAGACTCAGGTATGACTCCCTATCTGCCCACGCAGACCGGACTCGGAACTCCGGAGAGCGAAGCTGGGAACAGGGTGCAATCAGACATCCGTTGTGGGATGCCCCGGGGGCTAATGGGGCGTTCCAATGGTGAAACAGAGCCTAAAAAGCAACCTAGGCAACATGAACTTCTGCCCATTCCTCTTAAATCCCATCGACGGAGAGCTAAAAGTCTGTTTCGCTTGGGATTTGACTATCTACGCTCTGTTTTCACCAATCTTGACCACTAATTCCCTGCTTTTCTCTACTCCCTCTGTTTTTTGTCCTGTACTTAGATCACACTGTTTTTTTGCAATTTACAGCAGTGAGAATACACAAGAAAAAAGTTGTAGATTTGAATAAAATTATGATCTTCTCTTACCTACCTTACTGCCACCACTGCTGGATTAATTTCTCCCAAACAAAATAAGCCACTAGGATCGGTATCCCTAAACCGATCAAAAGTGTTATGATTTCTAAGATTAGGCATCGCCGTTGCACAGTAGCAATTCTATTGTAGTCATATTGAGAGTCATATTGGGTTCTAATTTCTTTCTTTTCCCCTTCAATGATTACTGTTTCCACCCATGCCGTCACGCGACCTAACTCATCGTATTCATAAAACTGAGAGTTGTATTTTTGAATAATGGGGGCTGATTTAGATACATCTTCAATAATAAATCCGCCTGAGTCGATATAGTAAGCACCTGTTTCACAGCATTCTGCCAATGTTAACATCATGGCTGTTAAGCTATCATAGTATACGCTTGGCATGCCTCCTTCTCCCCACTCAACAACTGGTTGTTCTGGGTAGTTAGGTGGAATTTGTAAGGGAATACCACAACTGCCTATATCATCATTAATAAAGATAAAAAGTGGACTTTTAGCGCACCACTCTTCATTAAGATACCATTCTTCATTAACATATAACTCTTCATCTTCAGCAACCATAGTATTCCAACCCATGCTGCTTTCTATGGCTTCATCGAAAGGGAGAAAAACCATAGAAGGGAAAACCAAAAAATGACAATCTAATGTTGCTCCATTGCGCCACTGATAAAGTTCATAAATGTCTGCGGGAAGTTTGAATCCAATTTTTTCTTCTCCTGCCTGAATTTCATCGAAACTGAGTCCAGGCTGAAAAGAATGAGCTAATTCAGGCTTATGTATTTCTAGCCACTTTATGATCCGGTCGAGTGCATCAGTTAGAGTTGACATATCGTTGATTTTTCTGGGATTTAATTGTTCGGCAATAAGTTTTGCATCAAAAATCAACTTGCCAATTGTTTTGACTTCCAGATCGCATTTCAATTTTTTCTGTATCACAGGATTAAAGCCATATCCATCTTTGGCTGGAATATAAGGAGTAATTTCTATTTCTTTTTCCTTCAAAATCAAACTAATAAAAACCGTTTCTCTATCGAATTTTTCCCAGTCATTAAACCCTAGGCGATTTAGTACTTCTTCAGAAGTTTCTTTTAGACGATCGTGAGAGATTTGATCCAAGGAATATTGTAAATTTTCTAAAACTTGTTCTCCTAGCTCAGATGCATCTATCTTTCTATCAAGTTCAAATACAGGCAGGCAGGATATCCATATACCAAACGTAGTTCTGGATTTACAGATAATATATATTGTATTTTGATGAAAATGAATGTTACATCCTTTCATAAAACACGCTTAGGGTAAGTTGTTAATTATTAAGGGTTAACTCTTCTTCGGTTTCATTTAATGGGGTTTGCTTGGCTTCTATTTCTAACAGTTCGGGAACGGTGACAAAGCGATAACCTTGTTGTTTGAGGGTGGTGATAATTTGGGGTAGGGCTTCGACGGTGTTGCGGCGATCGCCTCCGCCATCATGAAAGAGTACAATCCCACCAGGGGTGACACTCTTTAAGACGTTATCGATTAAGACTGGAGTAGACACATAATAGTCCTCCGAGTCAGAAGACCACATCATAATCCCATAGCCTTTAGACTCGGCATAATCGGCTAAACCGCTCTCTAGATTCCCTCCTGGAGGTCGAAACAGCTTAGTTTTAACCCCTGTAAGATCAAAAATCAGTTTGCTGGTGGACTCGATTTCCTGGGCAGCCGTTTGTGGATCGAGAGTATGGGTATAATGATGTTCGGTATGATTTCCCAGAATATGACCAGCATCAGCGACTTTTTTAGCAATTTTGGGATAGTTTTTCATATGCTGTCCCACCAAGAAAAAGGTCGCTTTAATCTCATGTTCCTTGAGAATGTCTAAGATTTGTTCCGTAGTCTTTGGCCAAGGGCCATCATCAAAGGTTAAAGCCACAACTTTTGGCATCGCTAAAGCATCAGCCTTATTAATGATTTTGCCGCGAAACTGCTCTGGAATATCCACGACTTTGAAAGAGGGTTCAAGTTTTGGGGGGAAGACAGCAACTGGACTGGGTGAGGCTTCTGGAGTGGGAGCAAGGGTAGGAGGGGGATCGAGGGGAAGTGGTGTAGAGATGGCAAATCGATTTTGATGAATCCAATGGGCATTGATCAGTTGTGAATAAAACCACCAGCAGGAAAGAATAAAACTTACAGCAGTTAAACGACTGATGAGTAACGTCCGCATCAGTCGGAATTTGAAAGGCGCAGAAGTAGAGGGGCTTGGCTCTGGAGCGAGGGCACTGCTTTGTTCGCTGGCAGGGGTTGCAATTCGTACGGCTTGTTTCCAGAGGATGCGGCGATCGCCAGCTTGCCGGGCGATAATTCTCACCTGGTGAATAGCTGCGGAGTTGAGCGTCCACAGACGATAGCAGACAAATCGCACTAAACGCTGCTGGAGGCTTAAACATTGATCTTTGCGTCTCGGATGGTGAAAATCAACCTGAACATTCAGCCAGCGATCCGGAGACTGGTTCACTTGCACGGAAACCCCTTGCGGTGCAAGTAAGCTATTCATCCAATAACTAATTGCCTGGGGATTCCCTTCCTTAGCGAGGTCGAGCAGAGAAGGTTGAGCAAAGATCTCAGAATAGGTCATGGGGAATGGGGAATAGGGAATGGGGAATAGGGAATAGGTTTCTAAGGATTGAATGAAAGTCCTAACGTTCTCCTACTCTGCTATACCCGTTAGCCGTTACTAGGGGTCAAGTTTCAATTTTTTCGGGTGGATTAGGATTTGTCAATCATTGAGTCTCGATATGGCTTCACCTAAACACTCATCTTGTTCTGTAGAGCGTTGACTCAGTTTCTCCTTGGCATCCTTTGCTAGATCTTCTTTGGTTTTGTGCCAATACTCTAAGGCTTGTTCTGGGTTACCCTCCTGTTCCCAGACTTGAGCGAGTAAACAAGCGGCATGGGGAGCTGTAAGATGTTTAGAGATCGATAGAGAAACTGCCTTTTCTAAATCCTCTTTCGCTTCTATCCACCGTCCTTGCTTCATTCTCGCCCATCCGCGATTTTTCCAACAGGCAAGTTCTATACCGGGGTAGACTGGACGCTCGATACACTGATTGCTCCGGTAGATTGCTTTTTCGAGATCTCCTAGGCGAATATTGAGATAGGCGGCTTCTGCCTGAGCATCTGGATGTCCTTTATTGGCGGCTCTTTCGTACCAAAAAAGACAGATAGTATTTAATTGTTGCTTCTGTTTACAGACCCAGCCGCGATTATAGTAAGGCTGGGGAGTCCAGGGAGCGATCGCGATTGCCAAAGCATTGAAAAACAAAGCTTGGGTTATTCTTTCCTCGTCGTAGTGAAATGCTCCCTGTCGATCGACTCGCTTGGATACCTCTGGAGCAAGCATTCCATACGTCGGCGCACCCAAACTAATCCCCAGTATGACCAGAAGCAGGGTCTTAAGTTTCGATCGCCGTGAGAGGTTTGACGCTGGTGCTGAAACGGGCGGAGAAATCGGTGTTAACTCTTGCGGTTGAGGCCAAGTGGGAGCAATGGCGGTTGGATGTTGATAAATGATCGGTAACCAACTGGCACAGAGAAATTGGTCTTCCCAAGCTTGAAGCCTTTCCCGCGCTTCTCGTGCCGATAGATGAAAGGATTGGCCGTGGGAAAAGGCGTGCAAAAATGATTTGAGGAATTCCTGGGCAATGCGATCGGGGACTTTCTCCCGCATGACAATCGTGTAGGGAATGGCTAAATCTTCTAAATCTCGTGCTAGTCCTAAACCATCGCAAGAGTTAAAAATCACCAGTTGCAGACCTTGTTGCGCGGCTTGACGCAAGCCATACCAGAGTTCGGTCAGGAGGATAGAGTCTTGGGAATTGATATAAATGCGTCCGGCATCTCCTTCTGTTTCACTATGGCCGGCAAAGAAGATAATATCCCACGGCTGACTCCAGAGGTGGTCAGTAATCTGATGCAGTTGGGGTTCTACCAAGAACGTAACTTGTGCATCGGGTAAGCTTTCTAGGATGTGGCGATCGCGCTCAATATCAATACCTTCACTATTGCCTAAAATCGCCAGAACTCTCATCTGTTCTGGAGATGAATCGGTCTGTTGACAGGGTTCAAAGCTCACTTGACTTAAGGCGACTTCCGCTCGTCGATAGCGATCGACTAAATCCCATAAATGCCAAGGTAGCTGTTGCAATTCGGGAATTTCCGTGCGAATCAGAAATCGAATTTCATCGTCCCGTTGCAATTCTTCCCGCAGTCGGCGATCGAGGTCTTGAAACGAGGGCGAGCGCAGCCAAATTTGGAACTGCTCCTTCAGTTCAAGGGCGCGATCTCGACAGCGCTCGAAGTTATCTACAATCGATCCATCATAGACAATTTTCCCCGGCTCCAGCCGCGAATTTCTACCCAATTGGTCATAACTCTCTTTCCACTGCTGTAGTGCAAAATACAGGTCAGGACACTCGGGCAATCTCCCCACCTGTTCGATCTGACGGGGTTCCCCTTCCCGACCGATTTCCAAGGTGACTCGACAACCCGATACAGTTAAGTCACCTTCGAGCTTGAGTCCGACGAATTTTTTCATGGCGGATTCTGAGGTTAGGCATCATGAAGCTATGTTTATTAAATCACAAAAGATTCAATCATGCACATCTGACCTAACGAAATTTGGACACTAAAGGGTTCTCCGGTTTCTCCCTTAAACTCCATTTGAATATTCTTCGTCTGGGTGGCGATCGCTTCCATAATAGAACGACCCGTTTCGTTCAATATATTCACTTTCAGATCGCGGGGGAGATAGCTCTGTTCTGCTGTGGGATAAAGCTCGACAGAAATCTGCATTTCTTGATCGCTCGGTTGAACCCCCATCAGTAGTGTAAAATGATTGTTTTGGTGTTGAAATAGTTTGCCTCGCTTAACACCCTGACGTTTATCTCTGGAGCGAAAATTAAGCACTAATTGTGGCTCCTGAACGGGGAAGATTTCATCCAAGGTTTTCCAACCTTGGGCGATTGAGTTCTGTAGCCAATCACTGAGGTTAATCCGGGGAAACGGTACGGGCTGCAAAAAGTCAAACAGTTCTTCTGGCGATCGCAATTGACTTAAAGGAATCATTTCTGCTTCTACTTGCTCCACAAATCCCAGAATTTCCGCTTCCGTTAATTCCCGATTTAATCTTACAGCAATATAGGCGAGACGATCCTCAAAGACTTCTGGAGGAACCCTCATATAATCCTGACCTGGTAAAACCGGACGGCATTCAATTTTACCTTGATGAGGTAACTCTAAGTCCGCTACATCGAAGCAAGCTTGAAGCACGCTATCAAAGCTCTCGCAAGCTTCTGTTTGGGGATCAAAGCCCAAGTATTGAAGATGAAACTTAACTGCTAAAACTGATAGGGTGTTCAAATAGACTTGCTTGCGCTTTCGAGGATTCTTTTGTGATTGCAAAAACACTTCAGCTTGTTGATGGTCGCTAAATCCAAGGGGAATTTTAGGACTGATAGAATTGAAGAATAGGGAAGAATGAATAACCATGACAATAAACTCCAAGAACAAAATTAAAATCAGGTTGTTAAATCCTGCAACTGTTTTTTGAATTGAATCATTTTGCGCCGATAAAAGCTCGATAAAGTCGGAACGCTAACACTCAGGGATTCAGAAATCTCTTGCCAAGACTGACCATAGAGCCGCCTTAAAATCAAAATCCTCAGATTCGCCTTCGGATGACGTTTAACATAAATTTTACTCAATTCATGTTCTGGATTCTCCTCTAATTGTTTAATGACTTTTTCTGTAGTGGAGAGATTTTGCTCATCGTCATGACTGTCGGGTTCGTATTCCTCGAAATCATCTAACGTCCGTTGATAAAATTGCGATCCATGGAGATGAGAGCGGCGAAACTCTTGAATAGCGCCCAACCAAAAACGCTGTTTGAGTAAGAAGTTAACCCAAGCTAAAACGTTCGCTCGTTCTGGTTTATACTCATCGATATGTTGACAGAGGTAAAGCATGAGATTTTGTTGAGCTTCACCATAAATTTCTGCATAGGCTTGTCTATACTCAGGAGGAAGGTCATTCCGATGGGGACGGTAGAGCTGGCCACAATTAAGGAGTAAGCCGATGAGTTGCTTTAGGGCCTGGCGATAATCGAGTGTTCCTTGTGGGCATTCTTGGGCCCTGAGTACAAGTTGCCGCAGTTGGCGATCTAAGTCCTCGCTTGAAGTCATGTCATAGAGAGAAATTTCAGAGGGTTCTATAAGTTAGTCAGTTTTTTATGGGCAATTTTATGCATTTTTGCGGGAATTGATACAAAAATTCACAATGCCGTAAATAAACATGACGAAGTTCAAGGTTATGACTGGAATTAACCCCCAAAAAGTGATATAATTTCAAGTTTAACCCTGCAATATGTCCGATCGCCTTCTTTCACCCACATATAGAGATATTGAACGGGCCGCCCAGGGTCTCCAAGGCAAGGCTCACCAGACTCCTGTAATGACTTCTCGGATGGTCAATGAGATTACTCAAGCACAAGTCTTTTTTAAGTGCGAAAATCTACAAAAAACTGGCTCATTTAAATTTCGTGGTGCTTACTATACCCTTTCTCAACTGCCGGAATCCGAACGCAAGCATGGTGTTATTGCTTACTCATCTGGGAATCATGCCCAGGCGATCGCCCTCGCCGGAGCCTTACTAGAAATTCCCACAACCCTGGTGATGCCCGAAAATGCTCCCAAGGTCAAATTCTCAGCTACGGAGGGATACGGAGCAAATATTGTGACTTATGACCCCACGCAAACCCGTCGGGAAACCCTCGCCTTACAGTTAGCCAAAGAACAGAATTTAACTCTGATTCCCCCCTATGACCATCCCCAGATTATTGCTGGTCAGGGAACCACAGCCAAGGAATTAATTGAAGAAGTCGGAGATCTCGATTATTTGCTCGTTTGTTGTGGAGGAGGGGGACTACTCTCTGGATGTGCGATCGCCGCTAAAACCCTTTCCCCCCACTGTCACGTCGTTGGCGTAGAACCGGCCCTAGGAGATGATGCTACCCGCTCTTTTTATACCCAAACCCTGCAAACTGTGAACAATCCCCAAACCATTGCCGATGGCGCTCGTACTCCCTCTTTAGGCAACTATACATTTCCCCTAGTGCTGCGCCATGTCGATCAAATGGTCACTGTTTCTGAAAACAGTATTCGCCGCACCCTGCGCTTTCTTTGGGAACGGTTAAAACTGGTAGTTGAACCGACTGGAACCTTAGCCGCGGCTGCGTTATTGGAGGGGCAAATTCAAGCTCCTGGCGCGAAAATTGGTGTGATCCTGAGTGGAGGGAATGTGGATTTAGAGCAATTACCATTCTTGTTGGCGATCGTCCAATAGCATTGCCCTCACCGTGGAGACTCCTGACACCTAACGCTTACGCGATAAGAGATTCAGCGATGAGAGCAAAATGATTAATTGTCAATTGTCAATTATTACTTATGCAGAGCGTTTGCGTAAGCCAAAAGCACCCAATGCAGCAACAACACCTAAGCCCAAAACACTAGCAGGTTCAGGCACAGATACAGGAGAATCCAGACGGAAGTTCACACCATCTCCAGTACCTGTTTCAAAGTCATAGCCTAGCTTCAGAGTAATGGTGCTTACATCAGAAAAGGTTAAACTCTGCGTATTACCATCACCCATGCCGCGAAGATAGCTATCCTGCGTCATCCCATTAACGCTTACAACACCAGTTTGGTTCCAAACTTCGGTATCAAAGAAGTCAATCGTCAAGTTCGATAGAACTTCAGTGAACGTAAATCTAAAGGTTCCTACTTCCAGTTGTCCATTTTCTTCCGTATCAACTGGGCGATACCAGAAACCACTGGAGTTGGTTCCCATATCTACTGGTTCAAAACTGACTGTATCAGTTCCATCAGTATAGGTGTTGCCACCATTTGTCACATCATCAACAAACAGACGGCTTCTAGCTCCTGTGCTTGCATCCACTAAGCTTTCGATGCTTTCAATCAAATCTGGAAGAGCAATACAACTTTCTAAGCAACCAAAGCCAACATCAAATTCCCCTTCTTCTTGAGGAACAAGGTTTCCCGCCAATGCCGAAGATCCCAGTAAGGTTACAGCTAGAGTAGCTGTGGTTGCACTGATCGTAAATTGACTGAAGTAATTAGCCATATCTGTAATCTCCCAGAACTTTTAATGATGTAAGTTAACTCTTATTCTAAATCAACCTCATAGAGAATTAGTTAAAGAAAGTGAGAAGATTACGAGTTTTTATGTAAATATTTGTTAAAAATATCTGTCTATTAAATGTAAAGTTTATGTAAAAAAAATACATTTAGTCAAAAGTCAATAAATAAATTTTCTGATTTACTCGAAAAAACTCTGTAATAGAACGGAGAGTTACACGATCTTGAAAACAATCCAATCCTTTACAAGACTAGGTTTCAGGATTTTGAAATTCTTTGACCTTATTTTGTAATCGGGCTAGAGAGAAATGGCAATCTAAGCCTCAGTTTATTTACGCAAATACTCAGTATTTTCCCTTGTCAGTCAAATACTGGGATTAATCGGGATTCTGTTTGTGGCGACGAGGATGGGAGCGATCGCCGGGTTTTGACTGTTCCACATACCAGCGATACCACTCCTTAGAGCTGCGGATAGCCAACCATAACAACAATAATGCAATCAGTCCTCCCTGTTCCGGGGCATCAAAGGCAAACAAGACCAAAAATACACAGAGCAAATCTTGCAGGAAAATAGCCCATATCGGAAGTCCTCGGAGACGATAAAACCATCCTGCTTGTACCAGTTGTAAAACTAAGGCTAAGATCCCGCCCACTGCACCAACGAGCCAAATCATCCAGGTGGGTTGTTGAAGAGTTGTTTGGGCGATCGCTATCCCCATGATCGTTCCCACTAAAGGACTAAATACCACCTGAAGTAACTGCTGCACCCGTTGACCTAAAAGTTGTTTGGGAGCAACCAACTCAAATAATGACCAACTGACCAACACCCCTAACACAACTTGGGGCGGAATTAAAGATAGAATAGGAACACGAGACCATAGGGAATCACCGTGTAATAGACCAATGACTAATAACGGTAAAGCAATTCTCAGTCCTGCTGATGCAGAAGCAGAGAGGACTGCCAAAATCTCAATCATAACTTATGCACTTGGTCAATCTGTCAAGTATGAATGGAGGATACCCTATATTTGGATCAGAACAAAGATCAGTATGATGAATGATGATACAGATCGCATTGGGAGTCCCTTGAGAGGTTCTTCATCAGTTCTCACTCTCCCCTCTACCTTCAAACTTGCCGATAGGGAACTCCTAAAGTTAGTCTAACAAAAGAAATTGGAGCAATGACCTATGGAGATGGAGACTGCCAAACAAGACTTAATTTTAATTGTCGATGATAATCCGACAAATATCAAAGTCCTCTTTAGCTTCTTAAAAGAATCTGGATTTAAGGTTTTGGTAGCCAAAGATGGGGAAAGTACCTTAGAAAAACTCCAGGAAGTTACCCCCGATTTAATCTTATTGGATGTGATGATGCCGGGCATTGATGGGTTTGAAACCTGCCGTCAGATTAAAGCTTGTTCCCAAACCCAAGATATTCCCGTTATTTTCATGACGGCTTTATCCGATACGGTTGATAAAGTTAAAGGATTGAAGATTGGTGCAGTAGACTATATCACTAAACCCTTCCAACAAGATGAAGTTTTAGCTCGGATGAATATCCATCTCCAGTTACAAAAATTAACTCGTCAATTTAAAATTCAAAATGAACAATTGAAACATTTAACGGAAGAACTTGAACAACGGGTTGAAGATCGCACTGCACAATTAAAAGACTCTCTTCATCAACTTCAGGAAGCTCAGATTCAACTCATTCAAAGTGAGAAAATGTCGAGTTTAGGCGAATTGGTGGCTGGCGTTGCCCATGAAATTAATAATCCAGTTGGATTTATTGCGGGTAATATTAGTATGGCGATGGAATATACCGAGGATATTTTTGAACATTTGAAATTATATCAAAAACAGTTTGCCGATCCAGGGGATGAAATCACTGAACATTCAGAGGATATTGAACTAGAATATTTAATGGAAGATTTGCCAAATATGCTCTGTTCTATGGAGTCGGGAATTGAACGGATTCGGAATATTAGTTTATCGTTGCGAAATTTTTCTCGGTCCGATAGTAATACATGTACGGATTTAAATATCCATGAAGGATTAGAAAGTACGCTCATGATTTTGAGACATCGTTTGAAGGCCAACGATCAACGACCGGAAATCCAGATTAATAAGTATTATGGAGAGTTACCGATTGTTCATTGTTATGCGGGACCTTTAAATCAGGTATTTATGAATCTGTTAGCGAATGCAATTGATGCGCTGGATGAGCAAAATGAGAAGGAGAATAAAAGTTATGAGGATTTAAAAGATAATCCCAATGAAATCACTTTAACGACTAAGGCAGTTGGTGGGGGAAAGGTGGAAATTAAGATTGCAGATAATGGTCCAGGGATTCCAGAGGATAAAATAACGGAGATTTTTAGCCCCTTTGTAACGACGAAACCAGTGGGAAAAGGAACTGGTTTAGGATTATCAATTAGTTATTCTATTGTAGTGGAAAAACATCAAGGTTCTTTGAAGTGTAATTCAGAGTTTGGAACGGGAACAGAGTTTGTAATTCAAGTGCCGGTTAAGCAAGTTGGACATGAATAATAAACAATAATTAAGAGAACAGGAAAACCTAAAAATAGAGTTTTCCCTATTGTTGGAGTGCAAAGTACAACTGAGCATCAGAACTGAGGCAGTTTTCCCGATCGCGAAAAGATCATCATTTTTTAACAGAGTTGCTCAAACCGAGATCTGATAAGCCGGAAAGCTCTTTCCTTCCTCATCTCTCTTCTTTTTTTATCCCCACAGGGGGCATTGTAATCTCCATCAAGATTCGCTTGACTAGAAACAGATGTCAAGTCAACAAAGATATGGTCAATCAACGTTTTCAGGTGTTGCTGACTGCTGTTCTCGTTGCGAGTAGTTTGATGGGGTGTAACAGCCCTACGCCACCGAGTTCAGATGTTCAAGAAAGTACGGGCAGCTTAAACTTGCGTGCCAATGGTGAAGATTTTGTGCGGCAAGGATTTACTTCTAAAGACGGTTGGCAGATCCAATTTAATCACGTCTATGTAACTTTAGACCAGGTAAAAGCTTATCAGAGCGATCCGCCCTTTAATGCGGAAGAAGAAGGAGAAATTGAAGCGGAAACGATCTTGGCATTTGATTCTCCCCAGACGGTGGACTTAGCAGCAGGAGATGACGATGCAGAACCGATTTTAGTGGGGCAACTTGAGGATGTGCCTGTGGGAGTTTATAATGCGCTCTCTTGGCAGATGCTTCCTGCTCTTGAAGGGCCAGCCCAAGGTCATACCTTACTCCTTGATGGTGTGGCTGAAAAAGACGATCGCCGGATTAATTTTCAGGTGAGTGTCGATCGAGGCTATTCCTATACCTGCGGTGAATTTGTGGGCGACCAAAGAAAGGGTATTGTGACCGATGGAAAGTCGGCTGATGTAGAAGCGACATTTCATTTAGATCATATTTTCGGCGATCGCACTGCCCCTGATGATGATGATATTAATGTCGGTGCGTTAGGCTTTGAACCTTTAGCGAAATTGGCTCAAAATGACACAGTTGAGTTAGATGAGTCCATGTGGCGATCGCAACTGACTCCTGAAGAGGTTAAACGCTTCGACGAAGCCCTCAACTCCCTCGGTCATGTGGGTGAAGGTCATTGTCATCAATCTCAGACCCTCCCCACACAGCCTTAAGCTACTCTTCAAGTCAACCGTAAAACCTCGTTTTCATTCCCTATTCCCTATTTCCCCTTATTCCCCATGTTGAATGCTCAAAACTTTGTACCACAAGTAGGGGCGAAAAAGTTTTTGCTCCTACTTTTGCCTCTTGCCTTTGGCCTAACATCGGTTCTGGGTGAAAAAGCGATCGCCCATGGGGTAACTATTCAACATCATCAAATCTCTGCCATCCAAGTGCAAGCCACCTACGATTCTGGGGAGCCAATGGACAACGCTCAAGTGAGCATCTATGCTCCTGACGATCCCACAACCCCTTGGATACGAGGGATCTCCAATGCCCAGGGCGAATTTGTTTTTGTGCCCGAACCGGGTCAAACCGGAACTTGGACGGTGAGAATTCGTAAAGCGGGTCATGGTCAAATTATCCATATTTCCAGCCCTGAAACCGGCTCAAACGTCGAGTTGATAGCCGAAAATTCCAGCCCGGAAGCCTCCCAAACCGCGATCGCTCCTGCCAGTTTAGGAGGTTATACTTCTATCCAGAAGGGGGTGATGATTGCCTCAGTCCTCTGGGGATTCATCGGAACCACGTTATTTTTCTCGCGAAGTAGTCGGAGTAAGTCGAATGCACATTCCTGATGGTATGCTTCCCCCACAGGTGGTCATTGTGGGATACGCGGTCAGTGGGGGAGTCATGGCATGGTCTTTGAAACAGATTGAACGGAGCGATCGCACCCAAGAACAAATTCCCAAAGCCTCCTTACTCACTGCTGCTTTTTTTGTCTCCTCCTCCCTTCATATTCCCATCCCTCCCGCAAGTGTCCATTTAGTCCTCAATGGATTACTCGGAGCCATCTTAGGCTATTATGCCTTTCCTGCTATTGTGATTGGATTATTTTTTCAAACTGTCATGTTTCAACATGGAGGACTCTCTACCCTTGGAGTAAATGCCCTCTTAATGGGAATTCCTGCCTTACTCGCTGGATATCTCTTTCGTTCTCGGTTCATTTTTGGGTTAAAAAATCGATTTTGGACACCGTTCTTTGGCTTCCTATCAGGGAGTATTGCTGTCGCTTTATCCGCTACTATTTTCTTGAGTTTGGTCTTATTTACCTTACCTACCGATATTGACCAAAACTTAGAACAAGCTTCTTTATGGGCATTACTATTCGCCCATATTCCCCTCGTGATTTTAGAAGGGATTTTTACCGCCATGGTCGTCCTTTTCCTGGAACGGGTAAAACCGGAATTAATTAATAATTAAGATGATAGCTTTTTGTGCTAGGGAATGGGCAACAGGCAACAGGCAATAGAAAATATCCTAACTCTCCCTTTCTCTGCTATAGTACTGCCCCTACGGGGAATTGAATCAATTAAAATAACTGCCTCCTCTAGAAATAGAAGGAGGCAGTTATTTTCGAGCTTATCCTGTAGCCACAGCTATCTTATCTTACCTTCTTTGATAATATGGTAACAATGACTACGGGGATCGCTGGCGAGGGAGAAAAATTTAAAAACTCGATTCTAAAGGTAAGCAAATGCGGGAAGGATAAGTGCTACCAGATTGAAGGGAGAAGGTGATAACTTGAGCATCGATTAAACGGGTTTGACCAGGACTTTGACCAGTACCGGGATTCACAGGATAGGCAGGAAAACACGCACCACTTAAACTTAACCGCAGACTACTGCCGATGGGTAATTGGATACAGGTCGATTGCAGGTAGAGTTTTAGGGGGTTTTGGGGTTCCGTGACACAGAGATAGCCTTGGGTAAAGTTATAAACTCTGCCGTCGGGTTTCACTTCTGAGAGGATAGCGGACAGATCAAAGCTCTGTGTAGAGGCTTGACAATAGACTTCAACGATCGCCTCTCCTAAGATACACATCACCTCCGTTAACGGTTCGCTGGTGTAAGTTACGGTATCTGTTCGACAGTCGAGCAGGGAGCGATCGCACGCTCCAAAAGGACTATACACATGGCCCCCCAGAGCAGGAAAGGGTCGCCAGGGGTCGTGAACCCAGCGATCCATGCTTTCATTCGGGGGAGCAGTTTCAATTAAAAAACCTTCTTTATCGCTAATATTCGCCAGTCCCGTACTGGAGAGATAATAGGATTTAGTCGAATTCTTCGGCCATTCAGCCAGCGATCTCCATCGGTTACTTCCCATTTCAAACACCGAAATTGGAGGCATTTCTAAGCGTCCCGTATCTTGACCCTTGAGAAACTGATTAAACCAATTCACTTGCATCAGATCGATGGGACTCGCTGCGGCTGCACCATAATCTAATTCTCCCACCTTACGCCCCCAAGGGAGATGGGCCCAGGGGCCAACAATCAGATGTTGGGGATAACTGCTGCGTCCAGCTAATTCATGATACCAGCGCAACGTTCCCCGTAGATAGGGATCGAACCAGCCGCCAATATGGAGCATCGGTAAATCTACAGCGTCTAAATTCGGCGATAAAGCTTGCCAATATTCATCCAGTTCGGGATGTTCTAACCACCGATGATAAAACGCATCGGGGCAATATTTCCGCAACGTTTCGTCTAAGCGGGGTTCTAGACCATGGACGGGAAGATTCCGGGAGGCATTGTAGAGAATTTGGTGAGCGATCGCATCGTTTTTTAAACGTGCTGTTTCGGCCGCTAATTGCAAGGCCCAACCTAAATTAGATGCGAAACAAAATGCTCCCCCTTCATAGGCCCAATCTGCATAGAAATCATAGGCAATCATCGCCGGACAAAGGGTTTTTAGGGCTTTCGGTTTCCCTGAAGCGGCATACAATTGACTCATTCCCTGATAGGAAAATCCATACATCCCCACCTCTCCAGTACTTCCAGGCAGTTGAGCGGCCCAATTAATCGTATCGATACCATCTTCAACTTCATGGATAAACAGGTGAAAATCTCCTTCAGATGTTCCTCGACCTCTGACATCTTGAATCACCACAATATAGCCATGAGCTGCATACCATTCGGGGTGAGCATAGACCACTGTGGAGGCAATTTCCCGACCATAGGGTTGTCGCATGAGGAGAACCGGATAGGGGCCATCCCCTTCAGGTTGATAAAGATCGGCATCAAGTCTAATCCCATCACGGGTAGTCAAGGATGTGGTTTGTTTGGGACGCAGAGTTAACATAATTTCCGGGAAAGGTTACGACTGGGGAGCAGTGCAACCGCTACACCTAATCAATAGTGTAGGGTGTTGTTCTTTTGACACTCCCCGGTCTGAAGACACGGGGATTCTTCATTCATCGAGATGCCGTAAGAGGGCAGGATTGCTCCAACTCACCAAGAGGGCTTCTCTCCTGAAGCGTAAATTCCTCTGTGCCCCAGAGTATTTTCAATCCACGTTGCAGAATCACTTTGGCCGCGTTAATATCACGATCTTCCACATATCGGCAATGTGGACAAATGTGAGTACGAGTTGATAGTCCCTTTTTGACAATTTCGCCACAATTGGAACATTCCTGAGAGGTATAGTGGGGAGAAACTGCAATAGTTACTCTTGCGTATTTGTCTCCAAAATATTCCAACCACCGCCGAAATTGCGACCATCCTGCATCACTTATCGACTTGGCTAGTTTATGGTTTCTAACCAGGCCGGCGATATTCAAATCTTCATAGGCAACCACATCGTTAGAGTGGATAACGGAACGTGCAAATCTTTTTGCATGTTCTTCTCGCCGCCTACTTACTTTCAAATGTTGCCGGCCATACCTTTTTCTAGCCTTCTGATAATTTTTGGATTGAGGTTTCTTGTTTTTACGGTATTTTTTGGACTTCTGGCGATTAGCCCTTTTGAGCATTTTTTCCGCTTCTCTATAAAACCTAGGATTCGGCTCAGTGTGTCCATTTGAATCAGCCAGAAAATACTTAAGCCCTACATCCAACCCAATCATTTGATTGGTTGGCTCTACTTCAATTCTGATATCTACCTTGATACAGAATTGACAATAATATCCGTCTGCCCTCCGAATTAATCTAACTCGTTTGATTTGATCGGTAGAATAATATCCTAAATCCCAAGTTCCTACAAGTTTTAACTCTCCAATGTCCTGCTTGTCTGTAAACTTGATTCGCTTGGGAGAAAGGAGCTTCCATCCGGAGATTTTATACTCCACTGAGCGAGAACATTTCTTAAACTTAGGATATCCTTTTTTGCCGGGCTTTTTCTTCTTACAGTTTTCGTAAAAATGTTCAATTGCAAACCAGGCACGTTCAGCAGAAGCTTGTCTCGCCATACTGTTCAAGTTTTTGGCAAAACTAAATTCTTTAGCCAACAAAGCACAATATTTATTTAGATCGTTTCTTGAATTACCTAATCTTTCCATCCAATAACGTAGGCATTTGTTACGGATGAATTGGGCAGTTCTGATCGCTTCATCGATGGCTGCGTATTGGTTTGGTTTTGCCTTAATTTTGAATTCGTAAACTATCATTTCTTCTGATCGCACCAATATATTGATCTTATCACGCTCTCGTGTAAGAATCAAATTTTTATAGGCCGGTTTTAACCTGCCCTTAGCCTTCATCCCCGGAATGAATTCACGGGGTTTTCGGCATGTTTCTTATAAAAAGTTGAAAGTTATTCTTGTTGCTCCTCTTGTACCGATAAGAGAAGCTTTATATCCTCTAGAAGTTCTGGAATGCTCGTTTGGGTGATTTCCCAGACTTGAGAAAGATCGATCTGTCGGTAGTTGTGGACACATTTATCACGCATTCCGGCAATTTGTCGCCAAGGGATATGGGGATTTTGCTGCCGGAGTTGGGTGGAAAGTTTTTTAGTGGGTTCTCCAATAATAGTAATGCTGTAGAGAATCGCTTTTTGGGCTTTCAGGTCAGTCAGGAATGTAGCTTCGTCCATGTCTTGAACAAAGTTAATGATATCTTGGGCATTTTGGGCAATATCAAGCAGATAGAAGGGATCGCGATTCATAGATGACCTGATAATGATTGAGAATTTCCTGACGGCGAAGCCAGTTCCGGTCTTGTTCAACGGCTTTTTTACTGACGAGATCGACCTTTCGGTTGAACAAGTCTTGCAGTTGGTATTCAAGTCCAACAAAGTCTAACAGGCTAATTTTGTAGTTGGGAGCAAAGGTGACCAGGATATCGATATCGCTCTCAGAGCCAAAGTCATCACGGAGGATGGAGCCAAACAAGGCCAATTCAATGATTTGGGCATTCTGGCAGAATACCTGGAGTTGCTGGGGAGTGATATCTAGACGTTGATAGAGGATTTCAATATTCATACAGAAATGGTATTACCCTTCCCTAGAGCGAAGTGCTATCCCTTCAAAGAGGGCAGAATAGTCATCATCGAAATGGCCGCGATCGCCAGATTTTTCTAACACTTTGGCGATCCCTTCCAGCATACTCCCCTCTAATCCCAGATCATTCGCCGCTTGCAGAAATAAACGGGTATCTTTGAGCAGATGTTTTACGGGGAAATTGGGATTACTATACTGATGATCGAGCATTCGTTGCAGTTTCTTATCAAAGGTGGGTGCATAGAGGGCACTTTGACGCACCAATTGCATAAAGGCTTCTACATCGATCCCTTCCTGTTGAATCAGATGTAAACTCAGAGCAAAGGCGGTTGTTAGGGATGCAATCAGTTGATTCATTGCTAATTTTACCGTGGCTGCACTCCCCACAGGGCCAAGGTGGAGCGGTTTCGGGCCAAAGGTTTGCAAGAGGGGACACCACTGTTCAAAGTCGGCTTCTGACGCACCCACCATCACCAAGAGTGTCCCTTTCTTCACTTCGGGAATACTGCCTAATACGGGAGCTTCTAAATAGTTTCCTCCACAGTCGCGAACCTGTTGAGCCAGAGTTTTAGTTTCCGTGGGGGCAATAGTTCCCATCTGGATCATGGTATGGTCGGCTAATCCAGGTCGGGTGGTAGGATTGAGGATAACTTCAGCGATCGCCTCTCCATTGGTCAGCATGAGGAGCGTACAGTCCGATGATTGTAGCACTTCAAGAGCAGAAGTGGCGATCGCTACCCCAGCTTCTGCTAAAGATTTCAGCTTCTCTGGTGTACGATTATAGGCAGTGACCTGATATCCGGATGCTTGCAATTTTAGGGTCATGGGGCCACCCATCAGGCCCGTGCCTATGATACCAACTCTCACAAGGACACCTCCTTCAGTTCCCTTTGATTCTCGACTTTTCTGTGACCTATGGCTCATTATAGCGATCGCGAAGCTTATATTCCCTTTGACCGCCATCATCTGATTGACTTATGTCTCAGAGATGGAAAACTCCCCAAACCAGAACAGGAAAAATTTCGTCAATTTTGTCAGCTTCTATCCGCCTATTATCATTTTCACTTCCATTCAATTTTAGAAGATCTCAAAGACTATTATACACCCTTTAATCCCTATGAAGAACTCTCCGAGTTTCAAAGCTTCACGTCCGCCGATCAACAGCAGATGGAAGTCGATTTCTTTAATCGCTTTGAGCAAGTTTTACAACGAGCCAACTACTTCCCTCTTTCCCAAGAGACTCTAGAGGAAGCCTTTAGCCAACGATCCCTCATTGAACTCAAAACTGATATTGATTTTAACGACTTTGATCGAATGCTATTCTATTGTCAGGGAGATATTTATCAACTCATTACTCGTAAGAAATGGTTTCGCACCATTAAGGAAGATCTGGATATTTTCGAGCGCGTTGTCGTGGCCATTAAGTTTAAAGATGAATCCTATTTTGCCAAAGATGAGGATATAAAATTTAAACCAGGGAAAATTTATCTATTTTATTATAAAAATGTTCCTAAATTTGATTTAGAACTTCTGTTTCCCAATGTCAAAGTGAGCATGACTTGGAAAGACCGAATTATCTTAATCGCATCAGCCATTGGTGCAGCGATTCCTGTCTTAATCAAGATCTTGCCACAAATCGTAATTCTTGTAGGTGTTATCCTATTTTTTACGGGTACTTTACCCGGAATGGAAGATATGAAAGCTAATGAAGAAGATGTACGGAATTTAACCCCTGCATTGTTGGCTACCCTATCTCTCTTAGTCGCTTTTGGTGGATTTGCATTTAAGCAGTATAATACTTACAAAAACAAAAAGATAAAATTTCAGAAGAAGGTAACTGAGACTCTATTTTTCAAGAACTTAGCCAACAATACCAGTGTATTTCACACCCTTATTGATGTGGCAGAGGAAGAAGAATGTAAAGAGATAATTTTAGTCTACTATCATTTGCTCACCAGTGGCAAACCCATGACTCCAGAACACTTAGACGATCGCATTGAGTCTTGGATGGAAAAAACCTGGAATTGCCGTATCGACTTCGATATTAATGGCCCCCTGAATAATTTATATAATATTCGAGGAACCTTAAACAACCTCCAGGGTAAACCCCAATCGGGTATTCCTTTATTGAGCTATGATGAGTGGGGCAAGTGTCAAGTCAAATCGTTAGATGATTCCTTGGAAATCTTAGATTATTTATGGGATAATGCCTTTCGCTATAGCCATAGTTAGGTGAAGAATAGGGAATAGGGGAATAGGGGAACAACTCAGAGACCAATCACCCATTACCAGTGCGAAGCGCTAGATATATGAATACCAATACTTGTTTATCCGCTCATCAAATTGGGCGCAGAATCCAAGGAAAATGGCTCTGGAGAAACCTAACCTTGAGCTTAACCCCAGGATCTCGCTTGGGGTTAGTGGGAGCATCCGGGAAAGGAAAAACCCTATTATTACGCGCTTTAGCGGGATTAGACCCCCTGGATGAAGGTCATATTTTATGGTCAAAACAGCCAGGAAAAGAGCGCAATTTGACCCCAAAAATCTTTCCTTATTATCGTTCCCAAGCCATTTATATTCATCAACAATCAAGCGTATTTGAAGGAACAGTAGAAGATAATTTAAAGGTTGTTTATACCCTTAATATTCATGAACATAAAACCTATAATCTAGAGTCTATAAAAAGGCTGATCACCCAACTGAATCGTCCTTCAGATTTTCTGCAAAGACCGGCGACTACCCTATCCGGAGGAGAGCGGCAAATTCTCAGTTTAATTCGCGCTCTGCAACTCAACCCAATGATTTTATTTTTAGATGAACCAACAGCATCTCTTGACCCCCAAACCACAGAAAAAGTTGAAAATTTAGTCGATAATTGGATTCAGGAAAATCCTTACAGGTGCTGTATTTGGACAAGTCACGATCCTCAACAAATGGAGCGGGTAACGAGCGATCGCCTAGAATTATAGAACGACGTTAGAATGGCAATTGATCTTTTACCGTATCTATTACCTATTACCTATTACCGCGCGAAGCGCTATAACCCCATGAACCCAACGCTCACCACCTCCCCAGAACAGTCCCCTGCTCTCGACTGGGAAGATATTGGCGAACCCGATGTCAGCGATATTGTCACCGAAGATGATACACCCGTGGATAATCTCATTTCTGAAAAGCAACAGCGCTTGTTAACCACCTGCTTGTACAGTGGGCTGGAGATGGATCAATCCTTCATTGCCATGGCTAATGTAGGCTTATTCTATGGCAAAGACTATCCCCCCCTAGTTCCTGATGCGCTCCTCAGTTTTGGGGTAGAACTGCCCGAAGATATGAGTCAAAAGAAAAATCGCTCTTATTTTGTCTGGAACCTAGGGAAACCCCCTGATGTTGCTATTGAAATTGTCTCCAATAAGGTGGGCAATGAATTAGGCTCGAAATTGGAAGACTATGCCAGAGCCAGAGTACCCTATTATGCTGTATTTGATCCCTTCCATTGTCTATCGGAGAAAACCCTTCAAGTCTATGAGCTAAGAGGGTTAAGCTATCATCTGCTCCCCCATAGTTGGATGGACGGTATTCAATTAGGATTAACCCTCTGGAATGGCGTGTTTGAGGATTTTGAGTATCAGTGGTTGCGCTGGTGTGATGCTGAAGGAAATCTCATCTTAACTGGGGATGAAAAAGCCCAAGAGGAACATCAACGTGCAGAACAGGAACGCCAAAGGGCTGAACGGTTAGCCCAGCTCTTAAGAGAGCATGGCATTATGGACGAATAATCACCATTTGTCGATGCTGTAAGGGCGAAAAATTTTTCGCCCTTACAGCATTTTTAATTTTTAATTTTTAATTGATTAGCGCGGGCGTTTCTTCTCCACATTTGGGGTTTAATGCGTCTGAGGGCGGAGGCGCGAAAGCGTCGATCCCACTCTTGTTCGGAGAGGTTGGCTAGATCGATCAGTTTGGGGGCAAGGTTTTCTGGATAGGGATGAAATTCTTGGATATGGGTGGGTTGGGCAAATCTCTGATTCCAGGGACAAACCTCTTGACAAATATCGCATCCAGCAACCCATCCGTTGAGGTTTTCGGCGATCGCCTCTGGCAATTCCTCAGCCCGATTTTCGATAGTGTGATAAGCAATACAGCGATTGGCATCGACGACAAAGGGTTTCGCGATCGCCCCAGTAGGACAAGCCTGGATACAGCGCTGACAAGTCCCACAATGTTCTCTATGGGGCTTATCTGGCTCTAAGGTCAAATTCGTCAAAATCTCCGCCAGAAACACCCAGGAGCCAAATTTACGGGTAATCAGATTACCATTTTTGCCCACCCAACCCAAGCCTGCGGTTTGGGCCCAGAGTTTATCTTGAACCGGCCCGGTATCCAGATAGGCTTTAAGTTGGATATCTTGCCCCTGTTCCTGTAACCATACCGTAAAAACCCTTAACTTTTTGCCAATCACCCGATGATAATCTCGTCCCCAAGCATAGCGAGAAATTTTGCCATACTCCGATGCTTGGGGTTGAGAATAGGGCGTATAATAATTGAGCGATAAACTAATAATTGAGGCTACCTGGGGAAAAGCTCTGCGAATATCTTGGCGTTTGGGGTTTGCCATCCAATCCATATCTGCATGATAGCCCTGGGCTAACCAGTTTTGCAGTCCTTGAGTCCCTTGTTGGGCGATCGCCCGATCAAACACTGCTATCCCCGCTTGACTAAAACCAAGATCAATAGCTTTTTCTTTCACCTTTTCTGAAGTTAAGGTGGTGGACTCTTCAGACATCAATACTACCCCAACTCACCCTTCAATCCGAAACTATTCTTTCTGCAAAGCCGGTACACTCGCCTCTAGTTTTAGACAATTCCGACCATCAATTTGCAGGCGATACTCCACTCTATCCATCAATCGATTCATAATCAACCACCCATAACCTCCTTCCTGTTTTTGTTCTGGATCGGGTGGCAGATAAGTCGCTAAATCATAACCTTGACCGTGATCCCAAACCTCTAGAGCAATATCACTATCTTGCAATTCCAAACACATCACCACGGGCAATTCTGCCTTATCTTTATGGGCATGACGAACCACATTAGAATAAGCTTCCACTAAGGCTAATCGAAACCGAGTTGATTGTCTGGACCAATCTGCTGACTCCCCCAGTTCCACTTCCAAACATCCCAGTAACCAGGACTCAACAATTCCCAGAAATTTCAAATCGCTTGGCACATTTAGCTCAGTTTTCATGAGACCTACAAAACCTCCAAAGATAGCAGCGTTTGATCATCTTCTTGTATAGCACTATCTGCTCGAACACTATCAAGCAGTTGGGTTAAATTAAGTTTTCCAGCCTGCTGACTCAACAATCTCCATAACCCTTCTTGATTCAGCATGGCTTCTGAATCTATTTGACCTGCACCCGGATCTTTCGCTTCAGTAATTCCGTCACTGGTGAGTAACAGTACATCGCCTGATTCCATTTTCACCTGTCCAGACTGAGCTTTCCAAACGGGTAAAATACCTACCGGAATACCCCGCACTTTGAGGATATTGGGTTCTACCGTAACGGGTTCATTGGAAGACAATTGCTCCATCAGTTTTTTGTGAGACCAAATCAGGGGATAAACATGGCCGGCACTGGCATAGGCGAGTTCCTGAGTTGAGGGACGATAGCGAGCCACCGCCATAGTGATAAAAGAATTGTTATTCGTCAAATCATCAATCAGGGAACTATTCAGGTTCCGGATCACTTCATTCGGCTCCTGGGATGTATCCTGAGACAGTTCTCGTCGCAGTACAGAAATGGCACTAGCCATAAATAGAGCAGCAGGAACTCCTTTACCTGAGACATCACCAACGGCTACCCAAATATCGCCTTGGGGATGGACATAGACTTCAAAGAAATCTCCGCCAACTTCTCGTGCAGGATAGCAATGGGCTTGGACATCAACCGCATCAATTTCAGGCCAACTTTGCCGGAGCAGGTTCGCCTGAAATTGACGAGCAACTTCGAGTTCCGATTGCAGTTGATTGGCAAGTTTGGTGGCTCGTTCATAGAGTTTGGCTTGCGAGAGAGCTAAGGAGGCTTGTTCAATGATGCTCTCTAGTAGCTGAATATCCTCATCCGGCCAAACCGTGTCGGTGTCATATTGATAAAGGGAGAGAATACCAAACAAGCTCTCTTGATAGCTTAGGGGGACAGCTAAGTGCAGATAGGGGCGATCGCCTTCTGAAGACCGTTGAGTTTGGGTTTGATGACTCTCTAGAGCAGATTGAATTAAGGCTTGAGAGTCTGGGGAATTGAGGAGATTGATATCCTCTGAGGAATCCGGAACCTTATGATAAGCGAACTGATGTGCAGTCAACTTTTTTTCTTCAACGGACTGAAGACAACAGAAATCTGCTTCAAAGTTCTCGCCCAGCGTTTCGCTGATGTTTTGCAACATACTGTCGTAATCGAGCTTATCTCTGAGAGCCGTCATCACCGTATTTTGAATCGACTCCCGCCGTAGCGATCGCCGCAAATTATTCGTACTTTGTTTAATGACTTGGTAGGTCTCTGAGGCTTGCTCAATTAAGGCCTTCAGTTCCGTCGGATTCCAGGGTTTAACAATGTACTTAAACACCTTCCCCGCATTAATCGCCTCAACCAAGTCCTCCACATCTGTATAACCGGTTAATAAAATACGGATTGTGTCTGGATACTGTTCTACGGTTTTGCCCAAAAATTCCGTACCATTCATTTCTGGCATCCGTTGGTCAGAGATAATGATTGACATTTCTCCTTCTTGATCCAGAATCTCTAGAGCGGCCTTTGCACTTTCAGCACGGTAAACTTGGAAATCTCGTCGAAAGGTTCGATAAAGTAGATCTAAGTTATCTCGTTCATCATCAACGACCATCAATTTGGCTTTTTTACTACGTCTTTCTCGGCGTTCACCCTGACTCATGCCACGCTCCCATTACAGGTTGGTTTGACGGTACAGTAAAGAAAGTCACCCAGTTGGGATAAGACTTTCGGTTTAACGGGCCCTTCAAAGCTGCTATCTTTACTAGATTTCATGAGGTTTGTCAAGGTCATCTGAATCTACAGGATCATTTGCTCCAAGCAGTTGAGTATTTTGGGATTATTGATCCACTTTAACTTTACTAGACAGTTTACACCTACTCGACTAGGACTGAATAGGGGGATAGGGAGGATGGGGAGGAAATCGGATATAACAAGGAAAGGATCAAACCCCGTGTTGCCCTTTCTCCATTCCCCTCTTCCCATAAATCTTAATGATTTATCCCTTGACAAACGCACAAAAATCTTCCAAGTTGACAAACTAGCTAGAGATTAATTAACCCATCTCTGCTGATCTATTCCCCATATGCCCTATGTCAAGCCTCGTTATCGTTGAATCTCCAACCAAAGCGCGAACGATCCGCAATTTTTTACCCAGTGGTTACCAAGTAGAAGCCTCAATGGGTCATGTTCGTGACCTTCCCTCCGCCGCTGATGAAATTCCCGCCAGCGTCAAAAAGGAGAAATGGGCCCAACTGGGAGTCAATGTAGAAGCGAACTTTGAACCCCTCTATGTGATTCCCAAAGATAAAAAGAAAATTGTTAAAGAACTCAAAGATGCTCTCAAGAAAGCGGATGAGTTAATTCTGGCGACAGATGAAGACCGAGAAGGTGAGAGCATTAGTTGGCATCTAAAGGAACTCTTAAAACCCAAGGTTCCCATTAAGCGGATGGTCTTTCATGAGATTACCCAAGAAGCCATTCGGGCAGCTCTAAAAAACTGCCGGGATATTGATTTGCAATTGGTTCATGCTCAAGAAACCCGGCGGATTTTAGACCGCTTGGTGGGATATACGATTTCTCCTTTATTGTGGAAAAAAATAGCGCCGAAACTCTCAGCCGGACGGGTACAGTCGGTGGCGGTTCGGTTGTTGGTGGCTCGCGAGCGAGAACGGCGAGCTTTTCATCAGGGGTCGTATTGGGATCTCAAGGCGACGTTGGAACAGATGAAACTGACGTTTGAAGCCCGGTTAACCACTCTGGATGGTGTGAAGATTGCAACAGGCAGTGATTTCGATCCTCAGACCGGAAAAATCATTAAAAACCGTAAGGTGAAACTGCTGAATGAGACAGAAGCGAAGGCACTGCAAAAGCAGTTAGAGGGAAAAACTTGGACAGTGAAAGAGGTAGACGAAAAGCCGACGACGCGTAAACCGTCTCCTCCCTTTACCACTTCGACATTGCAACAGGAAGCAAACCGCAAATTGGGGTTATCCGCGAAGGAAACGATGCGGACCGCGCAAAATTTGTACGAGCAGGGCTATATTACCTATATGCGGACGGATTCGGTGCATTTGTCGAAAGAGGCGATCGCCGCAGCTCGCAGTTGTGTAGAACAGAAATATGGGCCCGAATATCTCTCCCCTACGCCACGCCAATACAGCACCAAAAGTAAGGGAGCGCAGGAAGCTCACGAAGCTATTCGTCCAGCCGGAAAGCAGTTTCGTACGCCCCAAGAAACGGGGTTAGAGGGTCGCGAAGCCAAGGTTTATGACCTGATTTGGAAGCGCACCGTAGCGTCTCAAATGGCCAATGCCCAGTTAACCCAAATTGCGGTTAATCTGCAAGTGGAAACCTCGGAATTTCGTGCTTCTGGTAAACGGATTAATTTCCCTGGATTTTTCCGCGCTTATGTGGAAGGTTCTGACGATCCCGATGCCGCCTTGGAAAATCAGGAGGTGATCCTGCCCGAACTCAAAGCAGGGGATCATCCTAATTGTAAACAATTAGAGGCGATCGATCACCAAACCCAACCCCCCGCTCGCTTTACTGAAGCATCCTTAGTCAAAACGCTGGAAAAAGAAGGGGTGGGCCGTCCCAGTACCTACGCCAGTATTATTGATACGATTATCGGCAAGGGTTATGCCCAAATGATCAATAAGGCCCTTGTGCCTTCCTTTACTGCCTTTGCGGTTACCAATCTTCTAGAACAACATTTTCCCGATCTGGTGGATACTCAATTCACCTCTCGTATGGAGCAAACCCTGGATGATATTTCTATGGGAGAAGTGGAATGGCTACCCTATCTAAAAACTTTTTATCAGGGTGAAACGGGTTTAGAAACTCAGGTGAAAGAACGGGAGAGCCAAATCGATCCCAATACCGCTAAGACCCTGGAATTAGAGGGCTTAGAAGCTAAAGTCCGTTTAGGGAAATATGGCCCCTATGTGGTGGTGGAAAATGGAGAAGATGAACCGCTCACGGCTTCTATTCCGCCCCATTTAACTCCCGATACTCTCGATCTGGAACAGGTACAAACGCTGCTCAAGCAAAAAACTGAAGGCCCTGACTGCCTCGGTGTTCATCCGGAGATGGGAGAAGAGATTTTTATCCTCAATGGAACCTATGGCCCCTATGTGCAGCTTGGCGAAGTGTCGGAGGAAAACAAAAAACCAAAACGCGCTTCCTTACCCAAAGGGATGAAACCAGAAGAGGTAACCTTGGATATGGCCGTCGGGTTACTATCTTTACCTAGACTGTTGGGACAACATCCCGAAACGGGAGCGAATATCAAAGCGGGTTTAGGTCGCTTTGGCCCCTATATTGTCCACGATCAAGGTAAGGAAGGTAAAGATTATCGCTCTTTGAAGAAAGAAGATGATATCTTAACGATTGGCCTCGATCGCGCTCTGGAATTACTAGCCCAACCGAAAAAAACCAGGGGAGGAGGTCGCAGTAAAACCAAGGAACCCCTGCGAGAGTTGGGAACACATCCAGAGGATGGAGAAGCCATTAATGTTTATGATGGTCCCTATGGCCCCTATGTGAAGCATGGTAAAGTGAATGCCAGTGTGCCGAAAGAACGGCCGGTTGAAGAGGTAACTTTAGAAGAGGCTCTAGAGTTATTGAAGGCTAAGAAAAGTACGAAAAGTACCAGTTCGCGGGGTCGCAAGAAGAGTTAGGGGCGATCCACTCTATCTCTGTAGGGGCGAAAAATTTTTTGCCCCTACTTTAAAATTGTACATTTCCCCTGTTTTTCCTCAAAACCCTGTGGAAAACTGGTTTCCTTTGTGGAAAAAATGGGGAAAACGCTATCGCACCGAGGACTGATCAGGAGACTAACAAGCTAGAGTATATAAGGGATAGAGCCTGTAAACCTTGGAGAAAATTGAATTGTTTTACAGATCGTCAACGTGAGTATTGCTAATTTTCAATCCATTGAAAGTTACAGCACTTTGCACTGTTATAAAATATAGTGTTGAACCTACAAAGCAATGCACCACAAACCGATTCCCTATTCCCTATTCCCTATTCCCCAGTGCAAAGAAACCCGGTTTCTCCTGGGATGTCCTTGTTTTGAGTAACAAGGCACCAGAAACCGGGTTTCTATCTGTTCTATCGCCTAGGAATAGGCTTCCATGGGAGCGCAGGAACAGACAAAATTGCGATCGCCAAATGCATTATCAATTCGTCGCACTGGCGGCCAATACTTAAACTCCTTCGTCCAAGGTGCAGGATAGGCGGCTTGCTGGCGAGAATAGGGATGCGTCCACTCATCCGCTAACAGCATTTCGGCCGTATGGGGGGCATTTTTGAGTAGATTATCCTCAGCAGACATCTCTCCCTGCTCAATGGCGGCAATTTCCTCGCGAATGGCAATCATGGCATCGCAGAAACGGTCTAGCTCTTCCTTAGATTCGCTTTCGGTGGGTTCAACCATGATGGTTCCGGCAACTGGCCAAGACATGGTAGGCGCGTGGAACCCGTAGTCCATCAAGCGTTTGGCAATATCTTCCGCTTCCACACCCGCCGACTTTTTCAGGGGGCGCAAGTCTACGATACACTCGTGGGCAACTAAGCCAAACTTGCCGGTGTACAGAATGGGATAATGGGGGTCGAGCCGATGGGCAATATAGTTAGCATTCAGAATCGCTACTTTCGTGGCATCCGTTAACCCTTGCGTGCCCATCATAGCAATGTACATCCAGGAAATGGGCAGAATACTCGAACTTCCCCAAGGCGCGGCTGCTACGGCTCCCTGTTCGGTCTTGCCCAAATCGACGATACTATGACCGGGAAGGAAGGGAACCAAGTGGGGCGCTACGCCAATGGGGCCCATTCCCGGACCGCCACCACCGTGGGGAATACAGAAGGTTTTGTGTAAGTTCAGGTGACAGACATCTGCGCCATAGTCGCCAGGACGACATAATCCTACTTGAGCGTTCATGTTGGCTCCATCGAGATAGACTTGACCGCCATGGCTATGGATAATTCCGCAGATTTCTTGAATGGCTTCTTCAAATACGCCGTGGGTGGAGGGATAGGTGACCATGAGCGCCGAGAGTTGAGCGCTGTGTTTTTCGGCTTTGGCTCTGAGGTCAGTGAGGTCAATATTACCCTGGCGATCGCATTTTACCGCGACTACTTTCATCCCACACATCACGGCACTGGCGGGGTTCGTGCCATGGGCCGACTCTGGAATCAGGCAAATATGGCGATCGCCTTGTCCGTTATGCTGATGATAGGCTCGAATCACCAATAATCCGGTATATTCTCCCTGAGACCCCGCATTGGGTTGCAACGAAACCGCCTCAAATCCGGTAATTTCAGCTAACCAAGCTTCCAACTGACGGAACATTTCCTGATAGCCTGCCGTTTGCTCCAGGGGTGCAAAGGGATGAATTTGACCGATTTCCGGCCAAGTCACTGGAATCATCTCGGCTGTAGCATTGAGTTTCATCGTACAAGAGCCGAGGGGAATCATGGAGGTTGTCAAGGACAAATCCTTCGCTTCCAGGCGATGCAGATAGCGCAATAGTTCCGTTTCCGAATGGTATTGATGGAATACGGGATGGGTCATATAGGGACTTTGGCGCGTGAAGTGACCCAAATCTGGGGTTGGCGCAGACCCGATAATTTCTTCTGCGCTAAAGGGTAAAGTTTGTCCCTGGGCGAAAATTTCCCATAGGTCGATGACATCTGCGATAGTCGTGGTTTCATCCAATGAAATCCCCACGGTCTTCTCATCTAGAGTACGAAGGTTAATTTCTTTCCCATTAGCGGCTGCCAACAGCCTCTCTAAGGACGTTTCACCCAAGTTTACCCGTAAAGTGTCAAAAAAACGGCTTTCAGGCAAGCTATAGCCCAAACGCTTGAGACCTTCGGCTAACCAGACGGTGTGTTTATGAACGGTTTGGGCGATCGCCTTCAGACCTTCCGGCCCGTGATACACGGCATACGTCGAGGCAATCACCGCTAACAGCACCTGAGCCGTACAAATATTACTCGTCGCCTTATCCCGGCGGATATGTTGTTCCCTCGTTTGCAGTGCTAACCGCAGAGCCGGCAGTCCATCCTTATCTTTCGAGCGACCGACAATGCGACCGGGAACTTGCCGTTTATAGGCTTCGCGGGTGGCTAAATAGGCCGCATGGGGGCCGCCATAGCCTAGGGGAACGCCAAACCGTTGGCTATTCCCCACCACAATATCCGCATCCATTTCTCCTGGAGGAGTCAACAGGGTGAGGCTCAGAAGGTCAGCCGCTACTGTCGCCAGAGCGCCTAATTCATGGACTTTGGCAATACATTCGCTGTAGTCATAAATCGTGCCATCCGTTGCGGGATATTGCAGCAGGGCCCCGAAGATGGGTTGGCTAAAATCAAAGGTGCGATGATCGCCAACAATGACTTCTATACCCAAGGGTTGGGCGCGGGTTTGCACCACTTCAATGGTTTGGGGATGACACTCTTGGGAGACAAAAAAGCTGTTGGCCTTATTTTTGCAGAGGCCATAGCTCATGCTCATCGCTTCGGCGGCTGCTGTTCCTTCATCAAGTAAGGAGGCATTGGCAATTTCTAACCCAGTTAAATCAATGACCAGCGTTTGAAAGTTAAGTAAGGCTTCGAGACGACCCTGGGCAATTTCGGCTTGATAGGGTGTATAGGCGGTATACCATCCGGGATTTTCCAGGATATTACGTTGGATGACCGGTGGGGTGATACAGTTGGCATAGCCCATACCAATATAAGACCGAAAAATCCGGTTTTCGCCCATCATCTCTTTGAGGGTTTTCAGCGCTTCATGTTCGCTTTGGGCGCTGGGGAGATTAAGGGGCCGAGGGAGCTGGATCGCTGGGGGGATGGTACGCTTAATTAGGGCATCTAAGTCATCGATTTCTAACAGGTTGAGCATCCGTTGAATATCGTTGTCATTCGGGCCTAAATGGCGATCGCAAAATGGACGAGTCTGTGGCTCAGACGCGGGGACAGAGGAGTTTGGGGACAAAGATCCGGTATTCATGTTAGCTTTAGGGGTTACGTCTGAATTCTGCATGGGCGATCCATATCTCACATCAAAAGCTTGAAAAAAGTGCCATAAGAGTTATGATGACACCCTTTCCTTTGCTTAGGGTTTGACATACTCCACTGGCTAAAGTCGAGTAGATTCTCCAAACATCACTGCTTTGGATTTCTGATTCAACGAGTTCGCTTCAACTAAATCTCTTGCGGTATTTAATCCAGAGGCGATCCTCTCCTCAGACGTTCGCTCCATTCCAGAAGCCTGTTTTCGTATGCCCTACGATACAGTTCAAAACCTAAAATATTTAGTTTCTCTGATACTTGGTGCTTGAAGTTTTCACCTTCTCAAGCCTTCCTGAGAAGAACCCCATAACTTCAGTTTTCAAGGTGCGTGCCTTGCGGCTACTGGGTTTTTCACGGGGTTGATTACCCTTTCTAGCTTAGAATTATAACACACATCAAGCTAGAAAACGGCTGTATTAATTCCCTTGAAACAGTTGTCATTGCTACCGTTCTAGAAGCAATCGCCAAGACTAGGGAGATTGTTGGGATTGCTTCATGGCGTTCCGCGACCTTTGCAATGACTTCATCATCATTGACGTGCCGGACTGGATATGAGCAGTCCTTAAAGCTTAAAGTCTTTGAGGTTCAATCCGTTTATCTTTAATGATCTTCCTCATCCCCTTCGAGTTGAGCGCGGTAGTCTGAGGCTGAGAGTAAGCCATCTAGTTCTTCCTTCTCATCAATCCGGACTTTGATTAACCATCCATCTCCGTAAGGATCGTCACCAATATTTTCAGGGTTTTCCAGTAGCTCTTCATTGCATTCAAGGACGGTCCCCATAACGGGAGCCTTAAGATCTTCAACCGCTTTCACCGATTCAATTGAACCGAAAGATTCTCCTTTTTCTAGAGCATCTCCGACTTCTGGCAATTCAAGATGAACAATATCACCGAGTTGATCGATCGCAAAGGCACTCAGTCCAATCGTGGCAATCTCGCCATCAAGCCGCACGTACTCATGGCTGTCCAGGTATTTTAGATCGTCTGGATATTCTAATTCCATAGAAACTTCCTATTTTTTTCGACTAATCTCTAATGGTTATATATCAGGATTTGGGTATGATCGGCCCATATTCATTTAATTTTCAGAGATGATTCGTCAAAAGCGGCGATCGCCCCTTACCCATTACCGACTACCCCTTACCGATTACCCATTACCGATTACCCATTCATGAGTCGAAAGCTCTTACAGCGATTAAAAGAAACCATCCTTGTGGTTGACGATGAACCAGATAATCTGAGTTTACTGAATCGGATTTTGGTGAAGGAGGGATATCGAGTCCAGGTAGCCTCTAGTGGCAAGGAAGCTTTAAGCTCTATCCAAGCTGGGTCAGTAGATTTGGTGTTGTTGGATGTGATGATGCCCGATATGAATGGGTATGAGCTTTGTCAACATCTAAAATCCATAGAATTAATTGCCGATGTCCCCGTGTTGTTTATTAGCGCCATGGATGAAACCCTCAGTAAAGTTAAAGGGTTTGAAGTGGGGGCAGTCGATTACATTAGTAAGCCGTTTGAGCCAGTGGAAGTAGTAGTGCGGATTGAGCATCAGCTACGATTGCGTAAATATCAACAGAAGCTAGAGGAACAAAATGCCCAGTTACAGTTACTTCTAGACACCACCGAAGCTCTGAGTGATGCCATTGATATCGAGTCTGCCTTAGAGAAGGTACTCGCCCAAATTTGTCATACGATTCATTGGGATTTTGGGGAAGCGTGGATGCCCACTCAGGGAGGGACTCAGTTACGGTTAAGTCGGGGTGGATATAGCCATATTCCGCAATTTGAGGAGTTTTGTCATCTGAGTGAGGCGATCGCCTTTACCCCCCATGAAGGGTTACTCGGACGGGTTTTGATCTCTAAAGAGTTGGAATGGATTGAGGATATCTCGCAAACTACGCGTACGATCTCTCCCCGAATGCAGCAAGCCAAAGAGGTGGGTTTGAAGGGAGCTTTAGCTATACCCATTTGTTGGCAGAGGGAAGTGTTGGCGGTATTGATCTTTTTTTCCCGATCGCCCTATTCTCCTGAGCAGCGTTCCTTAACTTTAGTCCAATCCGTCGCCAACCAATTAGCTTCCTTAATGCGACGCAAACAAGCAGAGGCTGATTTACGCCACGCCAATCAAGAGTTAACTCGTTTAGCTACCCTCGATGGTTTAACTCAAGTGGCCAATCGGGGACATTTCGATCAAGTATTAAGTTATGAATGGTCGCGATTGTTGCATCTGATGCAACCTCTATCTTTGATTTTGGCAGATGTGGATTATTTTAAACGCTATAACGACTGCTATGGTCATTTAGCTGGGGATGACTGTTTGCGCAAAGTCGCTCAGGTGATGGCAGAGGCAGTTAGACGCTCCAGAGATTTAGTGGCTCGATATGGAGGGGAAGAGTTCGTTATTTTATTGCCGAATACTGATAGCATAGGCGCTCTCCAGGTTGCCGAACGCATTCATGAGGGAATCGGGGAACGACAATTGCCTCATGCCAATTCTGATGTACAGCCTTATGTCACCTTGAGCTTAGGGGTTGCCTGTATGGTTCCCAGCATTGCCCAATCTCCAGAAGCCTTGATTGCTACCGCAGATGCCTCATTGTATCAAGCCAAAACTCAAGGGCGCGATCGCATTGTCCTCAATGAAGGTACTCGGTGAAATGGGTGGCGATCGTCGAATGAGACAGAGCATTATTGGCTAAAATCTAACTAGCCAATCTCGATCATAGGAGGGGTAAGGCATTCATTCAAACCATTACCTCTGCTATACGGTATATCAGCGGCGATTTTTCAAGATAGCTACAATGGTTCAAAGCTAGATTGAATCTGTTATGCATTCTCCTACGGAAAACGAAAATTACCCTCAAGTAGCCTAAAATACATTCAACAAAATTCTCTTTACCGATCATGAACTCAGAATCCGTCCTATCCACCAACTCTGACGCTCTACCGCCCCAGATTAAAGAGGTGATGGAGATTCTGCAACAGGACTTACCCACCTTATTTGAACAGGATATTAACTACAACATTTATACCCCAAATATCCTCTTTGAAGACCCCATCAGTCAATTTAAGGGTAAACTCAACTATCGGATTATCTTTTGGACACTGCGCTTTCATGGTCAATTGTTTTTCACCGAGCTATTTTTTGATGTCCATCAGATGCACTTTTTGCCTCCCCAAACCCTGCGGGTAGACTGGACTGTGCGCGGCAAACTGCGAGTTCCCTGGAAGGCACAGATTAACTTTAATGGTTATTCTACTTATACCTTCAACGACCAAGGTCTGATCGATCATCATGTCGATACTTGGGATCGTCCACCCCTAAAGATTTTAAAGCAATTTCTCCCGCGATCGACCTCTACTCAAGTAAAATAGCCGAACAACAACCTTACCCATTACCCATTACCCATCAAGGGTAAGGAGGAAATCCTGGTGACACTTGGTCAATTACTTGGCTTTTTTAGTTTAGTTACATCCCTGTATATTCTCTGGACAATACGGGGGATTTTGCTACTTGTTTTCACTGCGATTGTACTGGCGACTGCCCTCAACCGTGGAGTGCGTCTGGTGCAGAAATTCGGCCTCAATCGAGGATTCTCGGTTTTAGTCACTATCAGTGTTACCTTTCTCTGTTTTTTGTTCTTCTATTGGATTATTGTTCCTCCCTTCATTGAACAATTTCAAATTCTGATTAATCTGATCCCGACTGGACTCGAACAACTGCGAATTCTGCTCTACCAATGGAGAGCAAATACTCCCTCTTGGTTACCAGAGCCTCCTGATTTATCCAGTGGATTTCAACAAATTCAACCCTTGCTGACCCAAGTCTTTGGCAACTTCTACTCCTTCTTTTCTAACTCCATCATTGCCGTAGGTCAATTGCTACTGGTGATTGTCTTAACCTTAATGTTTTTAGGCGATCCCATTTCCTATCGTCAAGCTTTAGTTCGCCTTTTTCCGTCCTTTTATCGGCGGCGAGCCGATAGTATTTTAGCTGAATGTGAAATCGCATTAGATAATTGGTTTGGGGGCATTATTATCAACTCCCTCTTCATTGGTACGCTCAGTTTTATCGGATTATCCATCATTGGAGTTCGGCTAGTTTTAGCCCATGCATTATTGGCAGGACTACTCAATTTTATCCCCAATATTGGGCCAACTTTAAGTGTTGTTTTACCGATGACTGTTTCCCTCTTGGATACCGGTGGATTCCTCAAAGCTGGGGCAGTTTTGATTCTATATGTTGTTGTTCAACAAGTGGAAAGCTATTGGTTAACACCCACAGTGATGGCCAAACAAGTCTCCCTGTTACCGGCAGCAACGCTCCTGGCTCAACTTATTTGTTTACAGCTTTTTGGTATTATTGGTCTGTTCTTAGCCCTTCCTTTAGCAGTTATTGCTCAGGTCTGGATTAAACGACTTCTGATTGAAGATATTCTTGACCAATGGGTATTAGAAAACCCAGATTCACCTTTCGCCGCCGTTCTCCAAGGCTCGGGAGATAATAGAGATGAAACGGTTCAAGAGAGTTTACCTGAGCCTCAAGTGCCAGAACTCTCTTGCCAAGACAAGGAAGATCAAGATGAATTAGAATAAGTTAAACAAATTAAATCGATAGCCAACTCCTAATACAATCCCGACTTCAGTTTTACTATCAACAAACCCCGCATTCACCCGCACTGTTCCCATGAAATCTCTGGATAGAGGAATATCAACACCCCCAACCACTAACCCATGAAACCGCAATTCATCTTTAGTTGTCACTAAAGTTCCTCCGCCTAAAAACGGCATAGCAACAACTTCTTGAGTTTGGGGATTTCTGATGGGAATTTCACCAGTTAGAGCAAACATACTTGCTGTTTGGTTGCCAAAAGAGGTGGCATTATGCAAAGTCAGATATTCGCTCAATGCTCCTTTACTCATTAAAGAAAATCCACCACTGCCTAGGGCAGTTTCTCCATCGCTTAAGCCAATGGTTCCGCCAATGCCGAAATAACTGCCTACGGCTGGTCTTGGATCGGATGTGCTGGTTTGCTGTGCGGTGGTTTGATCGGGTTCGGCTGACTCATTATTGGGTAGAGGATATGTGGGTAAAGGGGGAGGAGGTTCTGGTAGAACAGGATTTTCTAAAGGAACAGGTTCAAGTTGTTTTTCTGCCCTGACTGGCTGGTATTCTAGAGGACTTTCTGTTGTTTCCTCTAGGGTAGAATTTGGGTCTTCTGCGGGTTCAGCAGTCGTGACACTGACATAGTTGCCATACATTACCCCATTGCTTTGAGCTTGAGCAAATTGTACGGGGTAAATTGCCCCAACGATCGCCCCCCAGAAGGCCAGTAATCCAATCGCTTTACACCCTGTATGGTTCATCATTTCTCCTTTGGGTTGATAGTCGTAATTGTTAGTTATTATATTTGCCAACATGAAGCGCTGTAAATTCTAATTATTATAACCCAAAACTAGAGGTGGTTGTTATAATGGAAGATCTGTTCCTATGTTAATGGATAGCCATCTGTGAAAACCTATCCCATTGTAGAAACGTTTCATTCTATCCAAGGAGAAGGCTATTGGATGGGACGAAATGCTTTTTTTATTCGCCTCGGAGGCTGTGATGTCGGCTGTTGGTTCTGCGATACGAAAGAATCTTGGCCTGTGGACAAACATCCCCAATATTCCATTGAGCAATTGGCTGAAGCTGTTTTAGCGGTCAATCCGAGTATGATTGTGATTACTGGGGGAGAGCCGTTAATGCATAATTTGGATCAATTAACCCAGGGCTTAAGATCTTTGTGTCATCTCCCTTTACACTTAGAAACTTCTGGCGCTTATCCGTTTTCCGGGACATTTGATTGGGTGACGTTTTCCCCGAAGCAGTCTAAATCTCCCGATCGCAGTATGGGCACTTATGCAGATGAATTAAAAGTGGTGATTACTGGGCCAGAAGATCTAGACTGGGCTAAGGAACAAGCTCAGTTCGTGAAGCCTAACGCAGTGAAATTTTTACAACCGGAATGGAATAGCCCAGAAACGATTGATTTAGCGATGCAGTTTGTTTTACATCACCCAGACTGGCGTATAAGTTTACAAACCCATAAGTTTTTGGGTTGTCCTTAATGATTGACTGAATGATGAACATTCCATTTCAACCCGATCGCACTGAAATCGATCGCTGGAAGCACAAGATAGATGTTGCGAATGAACATAATGTTTTTTGCCACTGCCATCAGTGTGACTATGAATGGGTGAGTTCTGCGCAAAATCAGCCTTGTCCAGAGTGTAACGGCGATCGCATCGAGCGTATCTTATGCTGGCAGTTTCCCGATGGGTAAAAAGTGATTTTTAGACTTGGAGTGTAGTTGAAAAACAGGCTTCTAGATGATTAGAAATTGCTCTGGCAATGCCTTCTTTACCCATCATCTTCTCGGCCGTTTTATTTTTCGACACCCAATAGGCAATTTGTTCGCCTTGCTCTCCCGTTTCTTCTCCGCGATTAGCCACCACTGCATTGTATCCTTGTTCTAGTCTCTTTTGGGCAATATCAATTAATTCTTTATGGGTAACGTCTTCCTGATACTTAAAAGTTACCATATACAGGTCTGGGAATTCTGTCCTTACCCGTTCAATTACCTTGCCAGTAGGGACTAATTTCAGAGAGTGCAAAGCTCCCCCACTGGGGATTTTTCCAGGCAGTACGCGCTCCGGTTGATAGTCTGCAACAGCGGCAGAAAAGATGCCAAAAACATAGGGATATTGCTGTAAGTGATCTAAAACTAATTGGGCATAATGTTCGTAGGTTTGAGCGATTTCACAGGGGAAATAGGAAGGTGGGGTATCCCCCCCCGTTCCTAGAATTAACTGGACTTCTGCCCCTCGTAAATACAATTCTTCAGTGATTTTAAGGCTTAATGTGCCACGAAAACGATTGGTGATTCGGCGAATGTTATCAATGGGAACGGGAGTAGGACCGCCCGTGACTAAAATGGGAATACCTTTTAAAGGAGAAGAACTAACTAAGCGGGAAACTGTGGTTACAATCGATCGCAGATCGGGTAAATTGTGTTTGCCGTAGGCTTCTTTAGGAGGCATAATCTCTACACCCCAGTGGTGTAATTGCTGTAGGGATTCAGTTAAAATTCGATTGTGTAAACTGCCGTGCATAGTGGGCACAATCAGAATTTGGGTTTGCCCCTGTTCTAGTTTTCCTAAGGCGGAAGCGAGGGTAGAGGTGATAACTCCATCGGCGATGCCATAGCGCATTTTATTAATCGTATTGTAGGTGGCAGGAGCGACGACATACACATCAAAAGGGTCTTCATCGCTAAGATGTTCCGCCGCAGCCGTCAGTTTCGTAATCACCGGATGGGTACTACTCCATTCTAGACTGTCGAGGGTGGTATAGCGCAGGGCTTCAGTGGAGGTAAAGGCGGTAACCTCTGCTCCTTCGCGCCTGAGTTCCCGCGCTAATAGGGGGGCTTTGAGAGCGGCAATACTGCCGGTAATAAGCAGAGCAATACGTTTTCCTTGAAGGTGGGTTCCGTGTAGGGGGACTTCGCGATCGCCTAATTCAGAGGCAGGAGGAGGGGTAAAATTCCAAGGTTTCATAGAGGGCATGGGGAATAGGGAATGCTTGATTTTATTTTGCTTGAGGTTAGGGCGGGCTAACGTTACAAAACATTGAGAAAAAGGACTCAAATGTAAAGGGGGATCGGCGATCGCTATACAATGCTGAAATACTCTCGATTTATTTAGATTACTGTTTGTAAACTCCCAATTATGTTTCCCATTCATCGCCCTCGTCGCCTCCGTAACTCTGCTACCTTGCGCCGCATGGTACAAGAGACGGTCTTAACCACTAATGATTTGATTTATCCGTTGTTTGCGATCCCAGGTGAAGGAGTCGCTAAGGAAGTGAGATCGATGCCTGGTGTATATCAGCTCTCAGTAGACAAAATTGTAGACGAAGCGAAGGAAGTCTATGATTTGGGTATTCCGGCGATTATCCTGTTTGGTATTCCTGAAACCAAAGATATGGACGCAACAGGTGCTTGGCATCATTGTGGGATGATCCAGCAAGCGGCTACGGCAGTCAAAGAAGCTGTGCCTGAGTTAGTGGTGATTGCAGATACTTGTTTATGCGAGTATACCAGCCATGGTCATTGTGGCTATTTGGAAGTGGGAGATCTGACGGGACGGGTGTTGAACGATCCGACGTTAGAGTTATTGAAGAAAACTGCCGTTTCCCAAGCCAAAGCTGGAGCGGATGTGATCGCCCCATCTGGGATGATGGACGGGTTTGTACAAGCGATTCGCGCAGCGTTAGATGAAGAGGGGTTTGAAGAGATTCCGATTTTGTCCTATGCTGCTAAGTACGCTTCGGCCTATTACGGGCCATTCCGAGATGCGGCTGAGTCAGCCCCCCAATTTGGCGATCGCCGCACCTATCAGATGGACCCGGCTAATAGTCGCGAAGCGATTAAGGAAATCGATCTAGATGTGGCTGAAGGGGCGGATATGCTGATGGTTAAACCAGCTTTAGCCTACATGGATGTGATCTGGCAAGTGAAACAAGCCTCGAATCTCCCCGTTGCCGCGTACAATGTTTCCGGTGAATATTCCATGGTCAAAGCTGCTGCTCTCAATGACTGGATTGATGAACGGCGAGTGGTGATGGAAACCTTAACCAGCTTTAAGCGTGCTGGTGCCGATCTAATTCTCACCTATCATGCCAAGGATGCTGCCCGGTGGCTTCAGGGGTAATGAAGCCTCCATCATTAATGTCCGTTGATTTAAGTTGGGACAGTTAAGTTATTGTTTGAGGCAATAGGCAATAACTTAACTGTTCCTAACTCACTCCTTCTCGGCTATCTCACCAATTACCCGTTATCCAACTTCAAAACCGCCATAAATGCGGACTGAGGCACATCGACTGTACCAATGGACTTCATTCGCTTTTTACCCTTGGCTTGTTTTTGCAGCAGCTTTTTCTTCCGGGAAATATCACCGCCGTAACATTTAGCCAATACATCCTTACGCAAGGCAGGAATATGTTCACTGGCAATAATTCGCGAACCAATTGCGGCTTGAATGGGAACTTTGAACTGATGGCGTGGGATCAATTCTTTCAATTTTTCCGTTAATCCCCGTCCCACATAATAGGCTTTATCGCGATGGACAATCATGGCTAGGGCATCGACGGGATCGTTGTTGATCATGATATCTAAGCGCACCAAATCATCGGAGCGATAGCCGATAAACTGATACTCCATACTGGCATAACCCCGCGATCGCGTCTTCATCTGATCGAAGAAGTCAGTTACCACTTCCGCTAAGGGCAACTCGTAAATCAAGGTGGTCCGACTTTGGGTTAAATACTTCATATCCTTGAAGATTCCCCGTCGGGTTTGGCACAATTCCATCAATGTGCCCACATAGGCTTCTGGGGTAATAATATCTACTTTGACATAGGGTTCTTCAATGCTTTGTCGTTCGTTGGCAGGCGGTAAGGTACTCGGATTATCAATAGCAATGGTTTCTTCCGAGTTCAGAACCACCCGATAAACTACGGAAGGAGCAGTAATAATCAAGTCCAGATTGTATTCCCGCTCTAACCGTTCTTGGACAATTTCCATGTGTAATAATCCCAAAAAACCACAGCGAAAACCGAAGCCCATGGCGCTAGAGGTTTCTGGTTCATAGGAAAGGGCAGCATCATTGAGTTTGAGTCTCTCTAGAGCTTCCCGCAATTCGGGGAACTGGTTGGCATCGGTGGGAAACATGCCGCAGAATACCATGGGGTTGGCTTCTTTATATCCCGGTAAGGGATTTTCGGCAGGTTCTGCTTTCAGGGTAATGGTATCGCCCACCCGCGCATCTTCCACAGCTTTAATGGATGCGGCTAAATAGCCCACTTCTCCAGCATGTAGTTCTTCCACTTGCACTTGAGTCGGAGAGAGAACGCCTAACTCGTCAATATCGTATTCTTTACCGGTTGCCATCAAGCGGATGCGATCGCCTTTACGAACCTTACCATCCACCACCCGAAAATAGACGATTACGCCCCGATAGCTATCATAATAACTGTCAAAAATCAGGGCCCGTAGGGGTTCTTTTAGGGTTTCTTGAGGAGCAGGAACTCCCTGAACAATCGCTTCTAGAATATCGGGAACACCGATGCCTTCTTTCGCCGAAGCTAAAATGGCATCACTACAATCTAATCCAATTACCTCTTCAATTTCTGCCTTGACCCGATCGGGTTCCGCCCCAGGCAAGTCAATTTTATTCAGAACGGGGATAATTTCCAGATCGTGTTCTAGGGCCAAATAGACATTCGCCAAGGTTTGCGCTTCTACCCCCTGGGAGGCATCTACCACTAACAGTGCCCCCTCACAGGCAATCAGCGATCGCGAAACCTCATACGAAAAATCAACATGCCCTGGAGTATCAATTAAATTAAGGACATAAACTTCCCCATTATCCGCCTGATAATTCATCCGTGCAGCTTGGAGCTTAATCGTAATCCCCCGCTCCCGTTCGAGATCCATGCTATCCAGGAACTGCTCCTTCATATCGCGAGCGGCAACCGTTCCCGTAGACTGGAGGAGGCGATCGGCTAAGGTAGACTTCCCATGATCGATATGGGCAATAATACAGAAATTACGAATATGAGAGACTTTAGTGTCGGTCATAAAGTTGAATTTGAACCTAATGAAGTAAAACGTTTAGTGATTGACATCCTCCCCTGGCTAAAGCCGAGGAGATTCCTAAACCTCACGTTAGCGAAGTTCCTCCGCAGGAGGCTTTAGGTTTCTGTTTCTTTGCAGTTGCCTTCACAGATTTACTCTGATCGGGTCTTACACTCGCTCCACAGACTGACACCGCAAGTCCTGCGGCCAAGATATTTTTACTGGCGTTAATATCCCGGTCATGGTCACTCCCACACTCAGGGCATTTCCATTGCCGAATATTTAACGGCATTTTTTCAACGATATACCCACAATTACTACACCGTTTTGAACTCGGAAACCACCGGTCTATCTCGATAGTGTTTCTGCCATACCATCGGCATTTATAGGACAATTGTCGGGTAATCTCTCCCCAACTTGCATCAGATATCGCTTGTGCCAGCTTTCGGTTTTTGACCATATTCTTAACTGCTAAGTCCTCAACACCTATCGTTTGGTTTTCACGCACCAGTTGAGTGGTTAGCTTATGTAAATGATCACCTCGGGTATCGACTATTTTTTGGTGAACTCTAGCCAGCTTTACTCTGGCTTTGTATCTATTGTTAGAACCTTTCTGTTTTCTCGATAAGCTTTTTTGAAGTCTCCTTAACTTATGGTAGTGTTTCTTTAATGCTTTAGGATTAGCTATTTTCTCTCCATCACTGGTCGTTAATAGGCGGCTAATTCCTAAATCAATACCTACTGCTTTATCCTTAGCAGGCAAGGGTTTAATAGTGGGGTCATCAAATCTAATGGAAATATGCCAACGTCCTGACCGATGCAGTTTTACTGTTACCGAACTGGGCACACAACCGGATGGGATTTGACGAGACCAGCGAATAGCTAAGGGTTCTTTACATTTGGCTAAATAGATTTGACCGTCTTTAAACTTAAACGCCGATTTGGTAAATTCCGCACTACCTCCTTGGTTTTTTTTCCTGAATTTTGGATATTTGGCACGGGCGGCAAAGAAATTAGTAAATGCGGATTGCAGATGCCTCAACCCTTGTTGCAAGGGGACACTACTCACCTCGTTTAACAAATCTAACTCTTCTTGTTTTTTCCAGGCGGTCAACATTGAAGAGGTTTGAGCGTAATCTACTCTTTCTTGTCGTTCATACCAAGCCTGAGTTCTTTCGTGGATAGCTTTATTATAGACCAGCCTTACGCAACCCAAAGTTCGCCGCAATAGGGACTCTTGCTCTGATGTTGGATAAAACCTGTAGTTGAATGCTCTTTCCATAAAAGACTATTTGACTCTTGCTTACATTATAGCCCCTTCAATGTAAGACCGGCAAGTTAAAACTTGCCCGCTCGCCTTCATCCCCAGAATGAATTCACGGGGTTTTCAGCATATCTCTTATAATAGTTTAACGTAAGTACGGGAGTTTAAGGAGGTGCATGCCCAATTACCAATCCATCAGGCGATCGCACCATGTTAAACTGAAATAAACCCTACGTTCTTGAACCAATGAATGATTCCACCCTTTCTTCGGAACCTAAGCTCGACAAAGTAGAAATTTCTATCGCCTTAGACGCAGAATTACTCGAACAAATCCAGCACTTAACCAACGACCCTTCAAGAATTATTGAAACAGCCATTCGTCAATGGCTCAAAGGCTCAAACCAAAGGGATGATGAACTCACCCGTACTCTGATCAAAAATCCCCCCCTACCTCCCAGAGGTGAATGGAACGATTAAAACCCAAGGCGACCAGGATTAATGGGAGTACACTGGGATCTTAGGCCATCAGATCCCCAATGGGTTCTAAGAACCTTAAATTGTCAACCCTCAGATGCGCTGAATCGGTTATTCCTCAATCTAGGAAATCTAAGCTACTCTAGGTTAGAGGTCAAATGTCTGTTCAATTCACCGACACCAACTCATGAATGCTTCCTCCCATGCATCCATTTCGACCCTAAACGAAACCAGCCTTTCTAATCATCTAGAGACGGGAGACCTAACACCGCCAAGTCTGTCCGAATTGGGTGCTGAATTAAGCTTTATCCATAATACCTCTGGTGAGTATCTAGCCTTTCAGTGGACTCAAGGGGAACGCTACGATTTAGCTCCTGAGAGCTTGGTGGGGCAATTGATGGAAAATACCCTCTACCCCATTCCCATCGATGCCTATTTGGATCGAGTGCGCCAAGTCTTGGAAAATAAATTACCGGATCGTTTTAGCTATCCCTTTCAGTATGGAGAATGCTACTTCCTCTTCGATCTGGTGGTCACTCCAGTGCTAACCTCTCCCTTGAAAGCCAATCAAGTTTTGGTTCTTGGGCGACTCCTCTCGAGCGCTGTAGGGTCTCAATCCTTTGCCAGTAGCTCAGATCCACCGCAGCAGGGAGAGCGCAAAACCAGCGATCATTATCAGACGCTTCTAACTCGGATCACCCGCAAAATTAGACGGACGCTAGATTTAGAAACTATCTGCAATCAGACGGTGGAAGGCTTGGGTATTGCTTTAAACTTAGAAAGCTGTGCGATCGCCCAAAAATGCCTAGAGACAGAACACCTCAAAGTGGTTGCCCACTATACCCATCAAGGGGGCCATTCCCAAGTGGGCCGTTTGCTTCCCTTAGAGAAGAATTCTCCCTTAATTGATGCCCTATCGAGCCTAGACCCCTTAGCCTGGGTAGAATCAGAGGATAAGGAGTCTTTAGAGTCTCGGTTAGCTGTAGCCACCGGCTATAAGGATCGCCCCAATGGGTTACTGTTGTTATCCCCTCCCATCAGATCCGACCCGGATCAAGCCTATTTGTGGTCCGCCGAAGAGATAGAGTTGGTGAGGGAGTTGGCCGATCAAGTGGGAACGGCGATCGCCCATGCTACGCTCTACCAAGAACTAGAATTAGCCAGAGAACAAGCGGAGGAAGCCTCTCGACTGAAAAGTGAATTTTTGGCCAATACGTCCCATGAACTGAGAACCCCCCTCAATGGAATGATTGGGTTTCTGAAGCTGATCCTAGATGAGATGGCTGACGATCCCGAAGAGCAAATGGAATGGGTGCAAGAAGCCCATAAGTCTGCCTTGCATCTTTTAAACTTGATTAATGATGTGTTGGATCTGGCCAGAATTGAAGCCGGAAAAATGCAGATCGATATCAGTCCGGTAAATTTGGATGAATTATTGACGAACCTGGACAACTTTACCCGACCTCAAGCAGAAACGAAAGGATTAAGTTATGAAATCAGTCGCACCCCAACCCGCGATGAAGTGATGATTACGGGCAATTATCAACGTCTGCTGCAAGTCTTGTTAAATTTAGTCGGTAATGCGGTTAAATTTACTCATGAAGGGGGCATTACCATTACCGCAGAAGTGATCGCGAAGAAATTCCAAGTTGGGGATCGGGAGCATCCAGGATTTGTCAAGGTGAGTGTGGCGGATACCGGAATTGGCGTACCTTTGGAGAAGCAAGAGCAACTGTTTCAAAATTTTTCTCAAGTGGATGGATCTCGCACCCGTCAATATGGAGGAACCGGATTAGGATTAGCCATTTCTCAGCGTTTGATTGAAACCATGGGGGGGGAAGTGAATTTCTTTAGTATGGGAGAAGGATTAGGCTCGACCGTAACCTTTACGGCTCCCCTGGGACAATTGCCCGTAATTGTGAAGGAGTAAAATCATGGAGAGGGTTTGATGGTAGATAAAGGATTGGAAGTCAGTTCAAGTTCTGACCATCGGCATGGGGCTTGCTCTAATCCAGAGATGTTAACAGTGATGGCGGCGATCGCCAATGCTATCCTTTACGAAGAACTCGAATCAGCCCGAGCGCAAAGCGAAGAAACCTCACGACTTAAACAGCAACTTCTGAATAAGGTTTCCCATGAGTTTAGAACACCGCTCAATGGCATGATTGGTTTTCTAAAGCTTATCCTTGATGGTATGGCTGACGATCCCGAAGACCAAATGGAGTTTGTTCAAGAAGCTCATAACTCAGCGCTGCGACTGTTGAATCATATCGAGGACTTTCTGGATTTAGCGAAACTCCAAGCTGGCGAAATGACGATTGAGCTAAGTTCAATCCATCTGGATGAGCTATTGAGAGATGTAGAAAAGTTTACCCGATCTAAAGCCGAGGAGAAAGGTTTAGAGTATAGTATTTCTGCTCCCCCGACCCGAGATGAGGCGATCGTGGTGGGTAATTATCAAGGACTGCTACAAGTGATGTTAAATCTGATCGGTAATGCGATTAAGTTTACCCATGAGGGGGAAATTACGATTCGAGGACAAGCGATCCCTCAAAAATATTCCGCCCTAGGACGCGAGTACCCTGGATTTGTCAAGCTGATTATATCGGATACCGGCATTGGTGTGGCTCTAGACAAGCAAAACAAGCTATTTGAGGCATTTTACAAAGTTGATGGATCGAATACGTCCAGATACGAAGGTACGGGCATTGGATTAACGATTTCCCAAGGATTGATGGAGTCCATGGGATGTGAAATTGATTTCTTTAGTATGGGGGAAGGATTGGGATCGACTGTAACTTTAACGGTTCCTCTGCAACAATTACCGATCCTGATTAAGGACTAGATAAAGTCGGTAATTTGATCCATTCGCAATCAGTAATAATACTGAAAAGACTGATGGACTCTTCTAATAAGCAAGCATGACCACTATGGGGTAAATCAATGACTTGAGCATTTTTAAGATGTTGTTGTAAATACCGGGATTCGGAGACTGAAGGTAACAAGCGATCGCTCCCGCTGGCTAGAATGAGCGTTGGTTGCGTGATTTCGTAAAGATCCTGGACATCGAGCGTAAATTGACGCAGTAAAGATAACCGCCAAGCAGAGGTATCAGCCGGCACATTACAAAGAGCAGACCAAAGGGATTGGCGATCTTGGGGCGCGATCCGAGGCAGGGCAGCCAGTAAAAAATAAACAGCAACACTGCCAACATTATAGATGCGATCCGGAATCCAAGGCACAATGGACTCCCCCAGTGCCATCCAAGGACGACGATGGAACGAAGAAGCGGGATTGACCAAAATTAAACGAGCAATCAATTCGGGTGCTTTGAGAACCGTTTTTAGTGCCAAACAGCCCCCAAAAGACTCGCCACATAAATACACCTGCCGGTTGACTCCAGAAGCTAATTGAGCTTCAATCAAATGGATGAGGCGATCGCTCAATCCGTCCCAATCGAGGCGATCATTCACTGGAATTCTCAAAGCACACACCTCAAAATCCTGTTGCAACTCTTGCGCCTGACGAGCAAACAGCGATCCCCAACCATCCATACCCGGTAAGAAAACCAATAAATCAGCTTCGGGACGCACCGCACCGAACTGGAGAAAATGAGGAGAACCATTAGACATAGGAAAAAATCAAAATATAGCCTTGGGTATTCAAGATCAACAACAAATGCATTGATCCCTAAAGAAATATTAATTAATCCTAATCATAGATGAGGCACTTTTCCTGTGAATTCCCTTATTTTTCCCTTAATTAGCCGCTCCTCCTGAAGCTTGAAGCCACAAGCTGCTCTTTTCTCTAGCCCTCTCCAGTCTGTTATCTTAGTCTCATCTGGAATTAATTGGCCATCCAGACCAACCTGAGCGATTAAGGCTACAATTATAATCAATTCCCTTTATTGATCAGTTGAGTAAAATCTTTAGTAAAATCCATAAAATCACCTGACGGGTTGATTCAACAAAACAGATCATTAAAAAAAGTCATCTTAATCTTCCATGAACTCTGAGTATCCAACAAAAAAGACCTTTACCATTACAACCCCTCTATACTACGTCAATGACTTGCCCCATATTGGGAGCGCCTATACTACCATTGCCGCAGATGTTTTAGCTCGCTACTGGAGACTTCGGGGAGAAGAAGTCTTGATGATTACGGGGACAGACGAACATGGCTTAAAAATCCAACGCACTGCTGACGAACGCGGAAAAGCCCCCCAGAGCCATTGTGATGAAATTGTCCAAGGGTTTAAAACGCTTTGGCAAAAGCTCAATATCCAGTACGATCGCTTTAGTCGCACAACAGCAGCTAAACATCATCAAATTGTGCAAGAATTCTTCCAACGAGTTTGGGAGAATGGGGACATTTATCAAGGGGTTCAACAGGGATGGTATTGTGTTTCCTGCGAAGAATTCAAAGAAGAACGAGACCTACTCGACGACCACCGGTGTCCCATCCATCCCAACAAACAAACAGAATGGCGAGATGAAAATAACTATTTCTTCCGTTTGTCCAAATATCAAGACCAGTTAGAAGCATTTTATAATGAGCATCCCGACTTCATTCAACCGGAAAGTCGTCGTAATGAAGTCTTAAGCTTTGTGACTCGAGGACTGCAAGATTTTTCCATCTCGCGGGTTAACCTCGATTGGGGATTTCCTGTACCTACGGATAGTGACCATACCCTTTATGTCTGGTTTGATGCCCTATTAGGCTATATTACTGCCTTACTCGATCCTGAAGATGCTCCCAGTTTAGAGAATGCCCTAAGGCGGTGGTGGCCGATTCAAACTCATCTAATTGGTAAAGATATTCTCCGCTTCCATACCGTCTATTGGCCAGCGATGCTCATGTCTGCGGGTCTCCCTTTACCCCGACGAGTCTTTGGGCATGGCTTTCTGACGAAAGATGGGATGAAGATGGGGAAAACCTTGGGCAATACCTTAAATCCCTATGAGTTGGTGGATCAATATGGGGCTGATGCGGTTCGCTACTATTTTCTCAAGGAGATTGAGTTTGGTAAGGATGGGGATTTTAATGAAACCCGATTTATTAATGTTCTCAATGCTGATTTGGCCAATGATTTAGGGAATCTGCTCAATCGGACACTAGGCATGACGAGAAAATATTGTCAGGGTCAAGTTCCCGCTATATCTGGCGATCGGATTCTGGATGATAACCCTCTCAAAACCCTGGGAACCTCCTTGAAGTCAAAAGTAGATCTTGGTTACAATGCCCTCGCTTATTCCCACGCCTGTGAAGCCATTCTGGGTCTAGTCCAAAGCAGCAATAAATATATTGATGAGCAAGCACCCTGGACATTGCACAAACAAGGGCAAAAAGAAGCTGTCGCAGAAGTTCTCTATTCGGTGCTAGAATCTGTTCGTTTGGCCGCCTATCTTCTCTCACCGATTATTCCTGAGATTAGCACCGCGATCTATAATCAATTGGGCTTTAGTGTCGATTTTAATCAGATGGTAGATCTTCAGAAGAAAATTCCCTTTGACACTCATGCCCAATGGGGTATTTTACCCGCTCAACAAACCCTAGGAAACCCTAAACCGGTTTTCCAACGTTTAGAATTAACTCAAGCGTGAATTTGATATAATCACGAGCTTTACTTTCACTTCCAAACCACCATAAAACTATAAGATTTTAATAACTGAGGTATAACAATGATGTATGAATCGATGGAACAAAATCAAAGTCTCTGTACTCCAGAACAAGTGCTTTCCAATCGAGGAACCGTAGCCATTTTTATTGATGGTTCTAATCTGTTTTATGCTGCCCTGCAACTGGGGATGGAAATTGATTACACTAAGTTATTGTGCCGCTTAACCAATGGTTCTCGGTTGTTACGGTCATTTTTCTATACGGGTGTCGATCGCACTAACGAGAAGCAGCAGGGGTTTTTGTTATGGATGCGTCGCAACGGCTATCGAGTGATTGCCAAAGATTTGGTGCAACTGCCAGATGGTTCTAAAAAAGCGAATTTGGATGTAGAAATTGCAGTTGATATGATGGCTTTAGTGGGATGTTACGATACGGCGGTATTGGTCAGTGGCGATGGAGATCTGGCGTATGCAGTGGATTCAGTGAGCTATCGAGGGGTACGGGTAGAGGTGGTGAGCTTGCGATCGATGACCAGCGATAGTTTAATTAATGTGGCCGATCGCTATATCGATCTGGAGAGCATTAAGGAAGATATCCAGAAAACCCCCCGGCAAAACACCTATTCCTACCGTCCCTTATCCAGCTTAAGTCTGATGGATGAACGACAGGAAAAACGATAATCTTCGCTGTACAGAAATCATAGGTCATCGATCATGGGCAAGAAAACTGGCAATCCCATTGAGGCTGGCATCTCTAACCTAGGGATCGGAACTGGGCTGTCCTTAATTTTGGCGATCGCCTTATCGGGTTGTGGTGGCTCGAATACACCGGATCAGCTCGTGCAAGCAGCATCGGATGCAGAATCATCCGATGATATTCAACTGGTCTTTAAAGACATCACTCTAGAACAAGGAGACGATAAAGGTCAGTTACTTTGGAAAGTGGAGGCCAAGTCAGCTACCTATAGTGAAGATCGACAAATTGCCACCGTAGAAGAACCGTCAGGGGAATTGTATCAAGACGGAAAATTGGTCTATCGAGTGCAAGCGAAGCGGGGAGAAGTTCACCAAGATGGGAATTTGATTTTACTCAAAGAGGATATCAAAGCGATCGCCATTGAAGATGAAGTCGTGTTAGAAGGGAATGAACTGGAATGGCGACCCCAGGCGGATGTTTTGGTGGTTAAAGATACGTTAACTGGCTCCCATCCCCAGGTCGAAGCCAAAGCCGATCAAGTCAATGTCTATAGCCGCTTACGGCAAATGGAATTGATCGGCAATGTAGATGCAATTACCCGTACTCCTCAGTTACGGATGACCACGGAACACTTAGTCTGGTTAATGAAAGATCGGAAAGTGGTGGGATCGGTTCCCCTAGAAGTGAAGCACTATGAAGACGAAGAACAAAAATTAACTGAAATCCCAGAAACGTCTCCTAGCCACACCGCCTTAGCTGGGGGAAGTTTAGTAGACTTAGAGAATGAATCGGTCACCTTGATGAATCAAGTGACATTAACCGCTGCCGATCCAGCCTTAGAAGCCAAAAGTGATTCCATGACATGGGATCTCAAATCCGAGTCTGTGGGAGCCAATCAAACCATTACCTTAGAACATCTGGATGAAAATCTGACCTTAGTGGGCGATCGCGGTACAGTGGATTTAGGCAATAAAGTCGCCTATTTAACGGAAAATGTCCGGGTAACCGGAGGTAAAAATCAGTCCGATCTATCGGCAGAAAGTGTCACCTGGTCTTTTGGAACAGAACAAGTTGAAGCAACCGGAAATGTGACCTATCGTCAAGTCAATCCCCCCTTGTTTCTGCAAGGAGCCAGAGCCTTTGGTCAGTTACAAGATCAAAATATTACTGTAAGCAGTGGCGATCGCACGAGAGTGGTAACTGAGATTATCCCTTAGATACAGCACTGTTTAATTGGAGATATCCCCAAGTTCCGCCTCTAAACAGGATTACATATTCGGCGGGCATTCCCGATCCCGTATTTCCCCGTCCTTCTTGATACCATTCTCCCTGTAATGTCACCCGTGCCAACCCATGGGAGAAGGAACTAGCATCGCTAAAATGAGGGGGAATTACAAACGTTCCAGTTTGATCGATAAATCCACATTTTGGCCCGAATCTCACCATCGCTAAACCTTCAGAAAATGGTTCTACGGGAGAATAGGGTCGATCGCGAACATCCTCTAATCCGTAAAATTGGGGGGCGATTGCGATGTCTCCCGTTTTATCGATATATCCCCATTTCTTCTCCCATTCTTCTCCCATTTCAATGGCTGCGAGTCCTTCTGAAAACTTTTGGATTCTATGAGGTGTTTCCAAGACTAGATTGCCTGTGCGATCGATACATCCATAAACGCCGTTCAATCTCACCACGGCTAAACCATCCGAAAATCGATCGGCTTGCTCAAATTGGGGTTCAACGATCGCATTTCCCTGGTTATCCAGATACCCATAACGCCCATTGCTCCAGATCGCGACTCGCTCCTCAGAAAAGCGATATCCCCGCTCTAACTCTGGCGGAATTACCCAGTTTCCCGTGGTATCAATATACCCATATTTTTCTCCCACTTTCACCGCAGCACGGCCATTGTAGAAGCGATCGCTCGATTCAAATTGGGGTTCAATCACCACTTGACCTGTTGGGTCAATATACCCCGATTTTCCCTCTTTTTGTACTAAACCCAAACCTTCCGAAAAGGGAGCAGCCATCTCCCATTCTGCGGGAATGACCAAATTTCCTTCCTGATTCAGATATCCATACTTCAACCCAGAATGGGTCTCTGTAGAGACTGGAATTAGGGGGTCTGAAGTGGGCAATTCACGCTCAATCTCAAAGCCCCACTCTAAGATTTGATAGTGACGATCGAATTCAATGGGTTGACCGTTGAGGTTGATTAAATCATAGCCCAATTGACCCGAAACAAGGGCTACGCCTTGAAAGAAATGAGACGCTCGACTAAATTTGGGTGCGATCGCCCAATGTTCTCCTCCTCCGATAGCAGATAAAGGAACTGTATTCCATATCCCTAGGGTTTGACATAAAATGGCGGCCACTTCTCCCCGTGTTGCTGGTTGATTAGGGCGCAATTTGCGGCGATCGGGAAAATTAACAATGAGATAGCCAAATAATGCTGCGGTTAACTTAGGTAGGGCATAATGGGGAATCTCTTGGGCATCATCAAAATAGAGTTTGAGGTTCGTTTTGCTAACGGTAACGGTTGGGGGAATCTCTAACTTTAAATGGGACGCGATCGCAATCAACACTTGAACCCGAGGAATGGGTTGCTCTGGCTTAAATGCCAAACCCGGATAACCGACTAAAAATCCTTTAGAAACAGCGGTTTGAATTGCTTCATAGGCCCAATGACTTTGGGGCACATCCACAAAATTTTTCCGATCTCGAATGGGTTTAGCACTGGAAAACACATTGCAGAGCAAAACGGCAAATTCAGCACGAGTGACTAAACCCTCTGGTCGAAACGTGCGATCGGGATACCCTTGAACCAGGTTTAATTCTGCTAATTGGGCGATCGCTGCTTTTGACCAATGAGCTTCAATATCAGAAAACATCAGGTTATCGGCGATCGTAAATAACGGTTAGCTTTGACGGGGCGATGATCTGGCAAACTTAAAGACTCAGAAAGGGTTACTACTCTACATTCAACGGTAATCGTAGTTCCCCCATAGCCATAGGCCAAATTCTCAGGAACAAAGGAATCGCGAGGGCTAAATAATTGTAGTAATACCCAAGAATAGGCTATCCACAAGACGAGACCAACGATTAACCCATTAACTTCCATCATTACTCAATATCCTCATGCCCAGATATTTAAAGTTGCTTATCATTCATTATAAGACCTAGGGAACCCTGAAGTTGCTGATTTATTTAACGAAATATTACAAGCGATCTCTTCTCCGGCTCAGTCCATGGAAGTTAAGATAATCTATATATTTCCCCTGGCATTCTTCATCAATTGCTACCTTAGAGATAAATATCCGTTTTCAAAACTTCTCAAATTTCAGGTTTTTAGATATGGTCTTTGACCTTGCCCATCTCCCCTATTGGATCTTTCTCGGTTTAGGAGTTGTCTTATTTTTACTGGTCATTTTTTCTGGAGGTGGAGATAGTGATGGCGATGTAGACATTGACGCTGATGCAGATTGGGATACTGACCTAGATATGGACGTAGAAGCAGACGCTGAAGGTGGTTTTAGCGCTCTGCAAGCATTAGGATGGTTAGGCTTAGGAAAAGCCCCCTTATTGCTATTATTGGCGATTGATTTCAGTCTTTGGGGGCTTCTGGGATGGGTTCTAAACCTACTCTTAGGAATTCCCACCGGACTATTCGGGAATGTGGTTTTAATCGTCTCCTTAATTTTAAGTCTATTCGGGGGAAGTCTAATTTCTCGACCTATTGGCAAACTGTTTACGGCATTTGGGGAAGATACCCGTAGCGATCGCCTCATTGGATGCCTGGGAACTGTCGCTTCACCCACTCTCCCCCAACAGCCCACCACGCAAATTGGCCAAGTGGATGCGATCGATTCAGCTAATAACTTAGTCAGTATTAACGTCCAGCTCCCCCAATGGGCAACCCAAATTCCTCAACGGGGCGATAAAGTCATCATTATCGAATATTCTGAACCTTTTTATCTAGCTGTCGTGAAAGATAGTGTAGACCAAAAACGCTGGCTAGGCTAGTTTTAGTACCCGTGAATCTTCCTCCACACTTTCGGGTTGTGTATCCTCTCTATTCAAGAATAGAACTATCCCATTGTTTTACCTATGACTCATATGAAACTAACCATTATTGAACAACCCTCCCAACCTATACTCGCTCAAGCTCCCCTGGCCCAAATGGGATCGGCAGGTATGCTTTTAGCTGGTGGTTCCTTGGGATTTGTCTTCTTCTTAATTCTAGGGATTATTGCTTATACAAGTGTTTACAAAATTACCCCTAACAACGAAGCTTTTGTGCGGACTGGGGGCGTTTTCATTAAACAAAAACGAGTCTTTCTCAACGGGGGATGTATTGTCATTCCTGGCTTTCATGAAATCACCCGCGTTCCCTTACGAGAAATTTCTATCGATGTGGAACGCACGGGTAATTTAGCGGTGCGGACTCAAGACTATTTAAGGGCAAACATGCGCGTCACCTTTTATGTGTGTGTTAGTGCTGATAAACAGGATGTCTTAACGGTAGCGGCTCGTTTATCGAAGCAAGGCAATATTTCAGCAACTGATATTAAAGAAGCACTGGAGAAACGTGCAGATGATGCCATTCGTGCCGCTGCCAAAAAGAAAAGTCTAGCTGAAATTGACTCGGATAAATTGGGATTTGCGGATGAAGTTTTAAACCTGATTCAACAGGACTTGAAAAAAGTTGGCTTAACGCTCAACAACATTGCCATTTCTGAGATCGAAGAAAGCGATACCTATGATGAAAATAACTTTTTCGATGCTCAGGGTGTGCGTCTGAGAACAGAAACGATTCAGAAATCCATTCAGCAAAAACGGGAAGTAGAACTGAAGACGAAAGTTCTGATTGAGCAACGGGAACTGGATGCCGAAAAACAATCCTTACGCATTGCGAAGGAGAAAGAAGAAGCCAAGTTAGATCAAAAATTAGAAGTGGAATCGATGACGGCTCAACGGGAACGGGAGATTCAAGAATCGAAAGACCAAGAATTGGCGAAAATTGAACGGAATAAATTGTTGCAAAACAAGTCTGTTGAAGAAGAAAAAATTCAGCAACAGTTAGCAGTACAACAGAGTCAAATTGATGCTAATATTGCTTTGGAAGAGCGCAATAAACAGTTGAATATTGCCCAAGCTCTGCAAAAACAAGAATCTGAAGTTGCCGAAATTAATCGTCAGCAAATGGTGGAATCGTCCCAGCTTAAAGCACAGATTGAAATTGCGGCGGCGGAACGGGAATCGAAGATTGCCCAACAGGAAGCGGCGATCGCCATTGTAGAAAAAGAAAGGGAACGGTTGGCTGCCGATGCCGAACGCGCCCAAGCCGAAGCCGCCGTTATTACCGCCCAAGAAATCGAACAAGCGGAACGGGCACAACGGCTAACGGCGATCGAAGCGGAAAAAGAAGCTCAGAAACAACGGATCTCCGAACAAAACGTAGTTGAAATCGATGTTTTCCGTCGTCGCAGACAAGCCGAAATTGCCCGCCAAGCCGCAGAACTCGAAGCTGAATCAATCCGTACCCTAGCCCAAGCCAACCGGGATAGGGCGTTAGCTGAAGCCCAAGGAGAACAAGCCTTAATTGAAGCCAGAAATGCCCTCTCCGATGCCAAACTCTCCGCCCAACTGATCTCGGAAATCTGGCCCGCTCTAGCGCCCCATATTCCTGAAATTGTCAAAGGACTCACGCCCCAACCCGGTATCTTGGGCGATACCCGCATCTATTCTTTCCCGGGAGCCAATGGCAACAACGGCAACGGCATGGGCGATATCAACAAGCTCCTGATGTCCACCAGTGGCTTATCCTTAGTCAATGCCCTAATGGACGAGGGAAAATTGGGGGCACTGCTCCAACAAATTAGCCAAATGGTGCGTAACCCCAATCCTCCAGAAGCCAGCAGCCAAAACTCCCAGCCTAAAACGGAAGTATCCAACCCAGCACCGGCTTCAGAAAAGCCATCAAAGGCGATCGCCCCACCCAAGCGGCAACCCATGAAACCCCCCTCAGCGCCAGATAATCCCACTGCCAGCTAAACCCTATTCAGGGCAGATGAGCTGCCCTGATTTCCTCCCCCCCTTTTTGCCCTTACTCCCCATCTCCCGATTCCCCCACTCCCCACTCCCTATTTTCAAGTGAATTTGATAGGCTAATTAAATCTATTTTGGGAAACGCAAGAGAGACAGTGGATATTCAAATTGGACGGGGAAAAACAGCCCGCAGAGCTTACGGAATCGATGAAATCGCCCTAGTACCCGGTCTTCGGACGCTCGATCCGACTTTGGCCAATACGACCCTAACCTTGGGTGGGATAGAACGGGAAATTCCCATTATTGCCAGTGCCATGGATGGGGTTGTGGATGTAAAAATGGCTGTAGCCTTATCTGAGTTAGGCGCAATGGGAGTCCTAAACTTAGAAGGCATCAATACTCGCTACGACGATCCAAACCCCATCTTAGACAAAATTGCCTCGGTGGGAAAAGACGAATTTGTATCCTTGATGCAACAACTGTATGCCCAACCCATCGATCCAGAACTGATTACCAAACGGGTCAAAGAAATTAAGGATCAAGGGGGTATCGCGGCAGTGAGTGCTACTCCAGTGGGAGCAATTAAATACGGTCAGGTGGCAGCCGAAGCAGGGGCAGACCTGTTCTTTGTCCAAGCAACCGTCGTCTCCACCGATCACCTCTCCCCGGAGTCCGTCGCACCTTTAGACTTGGCACAATTCTGCGAACAGATGCCCATTCCAGTCATGTTAGGCAACTGTGTGACCTATGAGGTGACCTTGAAGTTAATGAGAGCGGGGTCTGCTGGTGTTTTAGTGGGCATTGGGCCAGGAGCTGCCTGTACGTCGCGGGGAGTTTTAGGGGTGGGCGTTCCCCAATCGACGGCGATCGCCGATTGTGCAGCGGCACGGGATACCTATTACCAAGAAACGGGTAACTATATCCCCGTAATTGCCGATGGCGGCATCATCACCGGAGGCGATATTTGTAAATGTTTAGCCTGCGGTGCAGATGGAGTCATGATCGGCTCTCCCTTAGCCAGAGCCAAAGAAGCTCCCGGCCGAGGCTATCACTGGGGTATGGCTACCCCCAGCCCTGTATTGCCTAGAGGCACCAGGATTCGGGTTGGCTCTACCGGAACTCTAGAACAAATCCTGCGAGGTCCAGCTCAGTTAGATGACGGAACCCACAACCTACTGGGTGCAATGAAAACCAGCATGGGAACCCTAGGCGCTCAGACCATTCGTGAAATGCAGCAAGTCGAAGTTGTGATCGCCCCCTCCTTACTGACTGAAGGCAAAGTTTATCAGAAAGCCCAACAACTGGGGATGGGCAAATAGCTCCGGTTTTCCTCAACGAAAGAAATCTGAGAACGATTCCTACAATTTGTACAGAATTTGGGGAAAAGTCAAATCTGTTGTTTACAATGGGGTATAGCGGAGACGCATGATGTTTCCGTTCACTCCTCACACCACACTCCGCCTGAACAAACTGTTCAGGCGGTTTCTTATTTAAACGGATTGATCGATTACAGGCCTTTGATCATTACTCTAGGAGGAACGCTAAGAGCCGCTTTTAAGCTGCCGGTTATTCTGGCGCTAAATTGTGTTAATATTTCAGAAAGCTAGAGTGCGGTACACCTAGACACCTTTAAGAGTTTAGGTAGACAGCGTAAGGAATAGACCCCTAAACTGGAATATTCCTTAATCACCTCTGACGATGGGGTCGTCTATGTAGACTCGCCAGCGGCTTGCCGAAGGCTAGACTTAAATGTGGAAAGGCTAATCAAAGACCGTAAACTGGCTACATCTATTAGTGATGCATGTGGATTGAATACCCTAAAGAATAGGGACATTTACACTTTCCACTTCGCGGACATCAACAGGAGAACCCCCATTCTTAGTGGGTGGGAGAAATCTTGCCAGCTAATGGAAGTTTCTTAAATCAATAATTCCCTTGTTCTGTCTGCCAACAGGTAGAATTTAGACTGGGGAGTTCCAAGATAGAATTCCTGATGTGCAATGTAGGATAAGGATTACCCCTAATGACAGCAGCAGCACCCGTTACAGATACCAGTTTTGATAAGGAAGTGCTTCAAAGCCAAGTTCCAGTTTTAGTTGATTTTTGGGCCCCCTGGTGTGGCCCCTGCCGCATGGTTGCACCTGTGGTGGAAGAAGTAGCCGAACAGTTTGATGGGCAAGTTAAAGTGGTGAAAGTCAACACGGATGAGAATCCGAATACGGCGAGTAAGTATGGTATTCGCAGTATCCCCACTCTGATGATATTCAAAGATGGCCAGCGTGTCGATATGGTGGTTGGTGCGGTTCCTAAAACCACTTTGATTACAACGTTGGAAAAACATCTAGGAAAAAGTGGTGATTCAAATAGCAGTGAGAGTGCCCCTGAAGGTGAGCAAGGATAAGGACTAAGCCCAATACGTCATGGGTGAAATTCGGCAAATGGGCTTTTCTGAGGTGGTATATCTTGCCAAGTGAAAAGCCCCTATGCCGAGATGAATATGTTCTCAGCTCTAAATGCATCTATAGGGTCACCACAAATAAGACCTAAAAGATACGACACAAAGTTTTGATTAGGTTTCTCAAATGAGAAGCCTAGTCTACTCATGCTTACTCCTGTTTACTCACAAACTGTAAATTCCGGATGACTTTATCCTCCTCAGATGCTCACGCTACACTCAAAGCGGATTTATTAGATCTTTTAGCTCAATTGCCACATTTAGAACATGGCAAATGGATAGAACAAGCTCTGATCAGTATCCTAACCGTTGCAGGAGAAGAGATTGACCGCTTAGACTGGAAGATTTTAACCGCTTCTCTACAGGATATGGAAAGAGCCTTTCAAATCTTCTCTACCTATCGCCACGTGCGTAAGATTAGTATTTTTGGCTCTGCTCGTTTACCTGCCCATGCCCCAGAATACCAGATTGCCCTAGAATTTGCCGGGAAAGTTGCCCAACAGGGCTTTATGGTGATGACTGGAGGTGGGGGCGGAATTATGCAAGCGGGGAATGAAGGCGCAGGGTTAGAGCACTCGTTTGGACTTAATATTCAGCTTCCTTTTGAACAGGGATCTAATCCTTTTGTAACTGAAGATAAACTGATTGAGTTTAAGTATTTCTTTACCCGTAAACTATTCTTCTTGCGAGAAACAGATGCGGTAGCCTTGTTTCCTGGAGGATTTGGGACACAAGATGAAGCGTTTGAATGTTTAACCCTCTGCCAAACCGGAAAAGCAGGGCCGATGCCTTTAGTATTATTGGATAAACCAGGAGGTCAGTATTGGTACGGATGGGAGAACTATCTGAGAGATCACCTCTTAAGCCAACGTTTGATTAATGGGGAAGATTTAAGTCTGTATACGATTACAGATAAGGTAGATGTGGCGTGTCAGGCGATCGCCCAATTTTATCGCATTTATCATTCAAGTCGCTATGTGCGCGAGCAATTCGTGATTCGCTTGAATACAGAACTCTCGGATACAGAGGTAGAACAGCTCAATCAAGAGTTTAGTGATATTTTAGTGAGCGGTCAAATCAAAAAAACCAAAGCCTTACCAGAAGAGCGTCTCAATGATGATCATCACCTTCCCCGATTGGTCTTACACTTTAATCAACGGGATCATGGACGGCTTTATCAAATGATTAACCGGATTAACCAAATGGGTCAACCCTCTGAGGAGGAGAATCATCCAGAACGGAAGTAATGAATAGGGAATAGGGAATGAGGACTTGCTTAAATTACTTATAGAACCCATTTAGGATCTTTTGAAGATGTCGCCAGCCTCTTGAGCATGAGTCTCACAAAACAAAGATTCACTTTAGCAGTAGCATTCTCTAAAGTTCTCTCAACGTTTTTAACGAGACTTTTACACTTTTCCATCCCAGCATTACTTCTTTTAATAACCCACCGAGCTTTGACTGGCATAAACCCAGATTTTTCTTTTGAGCCTCTGAAAGTTTTTGTCATAACTCAATCTCGATCTTACTCATAATCTCAGGATAGATTTTCTCCAACTCCTCTTTTATTTTTTGGGGATGATATCCAGGGTCGAGGAGTAGGGGGTAAGTCTTTGGGCAACTCATATCAAGTCCGATGAATAAGTTACGATATAAATGAAGAGTGTCCAAGCAAAGCAATGCCCCGACTCCTTAAGATAGTCCCCCACCAGAGTAGAGAGTCCCTGGGCGTAGCCTACCATCAAGCAAAAGAGGGCCCAGA
>NZ_JAQMUE010000096.1 GCF_028330985.1 Roseofilum reptotaenium CS-1145
ACCCCACCCAGCATCATGAGTAGACTTTGCCATGCGAGTTCTGGCAATGCCTTTAATATTGAGCGCTTCATGCCCAATATGCTTTCCTTTGCTTAACAGCTTTTTAGCTCTCTTGTAATGAAAATCTTGGCGTTGATTGGCAACTTTTTGATGTGCCTTGGCAACTCGCTTAACCGCTTTTCTGCGACGCTTTGATCCCTTCTTTTTGAGAGATAAGGAGCGTTGCAGCCGTGACAAACGTTTCTGAGCTTTTCGGTAGTACTGAGGAATTGGCTCTTCTTTGCCTGAGTCGTCTACCAAAAACGCTTTCAGTCCCAGGTCAATTCCGATAGTGTTATCCAGAGTTGGAATGTCAGGTGTAAGCGTAGGGACAGATAAATCTTGCAACGACAGAGTGATGTAGAACCCGTCAGCTTTTTTGGTTATCGTCGCGGTCTTGATCTTGAAACCTTCAGGAATAGGACGGTGCAGAATTATTTTCAACTTGCCAATCTTCGGAAGATGAATGAATTGCCCGTCCAAGTGTTCTGGTTTCACGGGGTCAGGAAACGCAATCGAGCGATAGCGCCCTTGTCCTTTGAACCTGGGTTTGCCGTTTCGTTTGCCGTTACTGTCGCCACTTAGCCATCGGTCAAACGATTTCTCTACCCGCGCAATCACATCTTGCAGCGTGTGAGAAGGCAGATCTTTATATTCTGGAAAAAGCTTTTTTGAGTTAACCAAATCCCGTTTCTGCCAATAGAAACCAGGACGCTCTTTCAATTCCGGTAGATGGCACATCAACGGACAGGCGTTTATGTCACAGCGATTTTGCTCGTACCAGTTGAACCGCTCTGCTAACCGATAGTTGTATTGACGACGCGCTAGTTCAAGCCAGTGGTCAATAGTGGCTTGCTGCGTTGCGGTCAATCGTAATCGGTACTGGTAGGCGGTTCGCATGATAGGATTGTAGCATATCGATATAATATTGCTACCATGCCGCAAATTAGCATTAGATTGCCGGATCGAGAAATTGAGCATTGGAAGAGTTGATGAAGATTTCTAATTCGTTTGCTGGAACGGATGTCCATTTGTTTGCCAATTTGATTGAGGGAGGTAAAACTCCTTGTTTAAGGCGCTCTGAGTTGCAGGCGTTGGGTTTTAAGGTTGGGGTGTATGCGCTGTCGGGTTTGTTTGCAGCAACTCAGGCGATGCGAGAGTGCTTCGAGCGCTTAAGGGCAGAGGGAACTACGGGAAGAACAGAGGACGATCTCTGGTTCCCTGAATTTGAGCAAATTATTGAGGTGGATCGATATCGCCAGTTGGAAGAGCAGTTTAAAACCGATTAAAACTTACAATACCTTCGCTATTTTGCCGTCGTGGACTGTTTGATCTCAAATAGTGCTTTGTTGGTCAATACCTTCGCCAAAATCAAAAATGCCTTGATTTGTCGGTTGGGTTGATGTTGGGTTGAACGAAGTGAAACCCAACCTACAGGACAATGGCGAAGGTATTGTTTGTAGTAAGCATGAAGAGTGCTTAAAATCCTAGCTGGAGAGGGCTGAAGCCCTCACTACAAACCGAGTTTTCTATTGCACTATTTTAGGTGAAACACTCCACTACCCGCCTCCCGACTCCCTATTCCCTTCTTGCCTTTGACAGCTCCCATAACCCGATGGTGCCAACAAAAAAGGTGTAGATGGCGGTTTTGAGGGGGTTTTGTTGGTGAGAGTGGGCTAAATAGGCGGCGGCGATCGCCTCTAAAACATGAACGATCACAGCAACTCGCGCTACAATAATTAACCCGAACAGTAGGCTGGGAACGGATGCATTGATGAAGGGGTGGATGAGATTATAGGATTCTAGGGCGATCGCCCCACTCATGAGCAAGGTTGCTCCAATTTTAATAACTTGGATGGCAGTCGAGGAAAGGGTCACAGGCATCATATCAATTAATTCAATGATTCATTATTATGGGATTTTGGACTCAAGTCACGGATAGTATTCTGAATCTGTTTTTGCGCTCGAATTGCCCCATGTGCGATCGCCCAACGGATGAGGAGGTGTTGTGTTCAACTTGTTCGAGAGCCTTGCGTCAATTGCAATTTTGCCCCTCCCATCGCCGACTCTATACTTGCGCATCAAAATCTATGCCCGTTTGGGTTTGGGGAAAATATCAAGGACAGCTCAAAGGGGCGATCGCCCGCCTAAAATATGATAACCATCCCGAAATTGCCCGCCCCCTGGGACAATGGTTAGGAGAAGCTTGGATCGCTACCCATACGACCAAACCAGTTTCACCTCTGGTGATTCCCATTCCCCTCCATCCGGAAAAACTCAAACAACGGGGATTTAACCAAGCCGAACGCCTAGCCGCCAGTTTTTGCCAAGTTACAGGTTTTCCCTTATCTACCAATGGTCTGATTCGCTCCCGTGAAACCGAAGCCCAATTTGGTAAAAGAGCCGACGAACGTCGTGCAAATCTCAAAAATGCCTTTACTGTGAACACGGCTCGGATTTCCCGTGATCCTCACTCCCCTGTGCTATTGTTGGACGATATCTATACCACAGGGGCAACGGTGCAATCTGCAACCCAAGCCTTGCGTTATCAGGGAATATCTGTTTATGGTGTAGTCGCGATCGCGACGACTTCCACCACCCAACCTCCCAATTAATCTTTCCTCAGTTTATTCATGAGCGCCAATTCCATAGCGCAATTACTTTATGTTTCCTTCCCCAGAACACCCGACTCCCTTAAGGGTTCTCATTGTTGAAGATGACCCCATGATGCAACTAGGCTTAGAACAAACCCTAACCGAATTCCCCCACTTGGAAATTATCGGCCAAGCGGAAGATGGTTACCTTGGCGTTCAAGCCGCCAAACAACTCAAACCCGATTTAGTTGTCATGGATATTGGTCTGCCTCGCCTAGATGGCATTGCTGCCACCCAAAAAATTAAAGCTGAACTCCCCCATACACGAGTCGTCATGCTCACCTCTCATACCACGGAAAATGAAATTATTGCCGCCCTCTCTAGTGGAGCAGATGCCTATTGTATTAAAGGTGCTAATGTAGACCGACTCTTGGCCGCGATTTCTGCTGCTCAGGAAGGAGCAACCTATCTCGATCCCCAAATTGCCCGTCAAGTGATTAGTCATCTCAAACCCCCCACTCCCCAAGGCAATATTGCCAATTTATCAGAGCGTGAATCAGAAGTGCTGAAGTTAATGGTGGAAGGATATAGCAATCCTCAGATTGCCGAGCAACTCTACCTCAGTCCGAATACGGTCAAAACCCATGTACGGGGAATTATGAATAAGTTAGCGGTCGATGACCGGGTACAAGTGGCGGTAAAAGCTTTGCGAGAAGGGCTGGTGTAGCAATGCCAGTCCCTATTGCTTGGTCTATTCCAATCTGAGTTAAGTCTAAGCTTCTCGGTTTTTTTCCGTTAATCCTAAGCCAGCCACTTCCATCAGCAGGGCTGTACCGGGTAATCCAGGAGGGACGCTTTTTAGAGAGAGCAGTCCAGAAGCAACGCAGACACCGCCAATTAAAAATAGGGCAGCACCACCAGTAACTAATCCTTGGGCAACTTTGGTTTGGAGTTCGGGTTTCATAAGGGTTTTAAGTTTTTTGTCGATTCTATTGGATTGTGACGGATCTAATGTTAAGTAATGATAAGCCTTTTTCAGCATGTTGTCATCTGATAGGCGAATTAACATTGATGAGAATCAATAGAACGCATAAGCTCGGTAGAGGGACACAGAAGAGAGTACAAAGGTGGAAATGGGCGGAGGGTAAGCTGTGGGCCAACTGTTTGCCAAGGGTCACTTGAGGGCAACTGAGCCATCTCCTAACCTATATGGGGTTTACTCTCGGTAATTCTACCACTCCGGTGTAAATGGCCCTAACAAATATTAAATTTCATTATAGGTTTGATTAGAAATTCCCCAGTTTATCGGATTTTGACCTCGATTAAACGGATTACTCGCTTTAAGTTCGATACCCTGATAAGGAATAGTTCTTAGACCTTGTGCTAAAACCGATCTTGATTCTAAACGACTTGCACTGAGCCACAGCTATGAGCATTCAGCCTCCTAATTCCCATCCATCTTCCTTACCTTCGACAACAGACTCTCCCAAGCTTGACTCTATGGTTGAGCAGCGAACCAGTCAACTTGAGCAAGCACTAAAGTTTGAGGCCATGCTCAAGCGGATTACGGATAAAGTTCGAGATAGTTTAGATGAAACCCAAATTTGGCAAACTGCTGTCCGCGAATTGACGTTAGTGTTGGGAATTAAGGGATGTAATGCTTCTCTGTATGACTTAGAGAAGGGAACGTCTACCATTTGCTCGGAATATGCGGCGACTATTCCGGCAATTCATGGCCGGGTGGCAAAATTAGCTAAGTTTCCTGAGTTGTATCAACAACTGCTTCGTGGGCAGTATTTTCAATTTTGCTCCTTGTTGCCCAATCCGGAACGGGGGCGATCGGCAATGTTAGCTTGTCCTATTTTTGACAATCAAGGAGTGCTGGGGGATTTGTGGCTGGTCCACCATGCGGAGTATCAGTTTAGTGAGCTAGAACTTCGATTGGTGCAGCAAGTGGCGAATCAATGTGCGATCGCCATCCGTCAAGCCCGTTTGTTTCAATCCTCACAAGCTCAAGTGAAGGAATTGGAAAAACTCAATCATCTCAAGGATGATTTTCTCAGTACTGTTTCCCATGAACTGCGCACTCCGGTTTCAAATATGAAAATGGCGATTCGGATGCTCAATATCTCCTTAGAGCGATATATGACTTCTGAAATTAATCCTCCACCGGAAACTCCCCATCCCCAACGGGAAGGGTTAGAGAAAAAATTGACCCATTACTTACAAATTTTGGGGGCTGAATGTGAGCGGGAAATCAATCTAATTAATGATTTGCTCGATCTCCAGCGATTGGAAAATCAGGAAGCTCCCAGTGAACTGGATCGGATTAATTTGGTTGACTTTATGGAAAAAGTTCTACCCTCTTTCCGCGATCGTTCCCACCATCGTCAACAACACCTTGTGATTGAAATTGCGGATGATATTCCCGATTTTCTCTCGGAAACCTTTAGTTTAGAGCGAGTCATTGCGGAGTTATTGAATAATGCCTGTAAATATACACCCCCAGAAGAATCGATTCAATTTAAGGCTTGGTTAGAGGAACCCCTAGAGTTTTTACCTGCCCATCATGATACCATTATGACTCGCCCTAAGCTATGGATTGAGGTCAAAAATACAGGTGTAGAAATTGCCCAACCCGAATTAGATCGGATTTTCGATAAGTTTTATCGGATTCCGAGTGCCGATCCTTGGAAACAAGGGGGAACGGGTTTAGGGCTGGCTTTAGTGAAAAAATTGACTGAGCGTTTAGGCGGAAAAATTGAGGTTAATAGTGGTAATGATATCCCGTTTGTTGCGTTTACTATTGTGTTACCCATGCAGATGTTAAAAGGTTGATAAAACGGGTAGGAATAGGGGAATCAAGCCATCTTACAGCAGTTTCCTCTGCTATGAGGTACATTAATGGCGGTTTTTAACGATAGCTAGAATAGCTCAAAGCGCCACCGAGTCTGTTCTTTGTTCCCCCTATCCCCCCATCACAGCGCAAAGCGCTGTAACCCACATTCCGCACGACAAAATGTAGTACAAACACTCAAGCAAGAGCAGTGAGTATTTAAGCTTACCAAAAAAGGGGTAACAAAGGTTGTTCAAAGTGTCATACTAGAGAGGAAA
>NZ_JAQMUE010000097.1 GCF_028330985.1 Roseofilum reptotaenium CS-1145
GAACATTTACATTTTTGGTGGTCTCTACCCGACCACTTTACCTCTTTTAGCGTTCGCCAGCTTTCAGTTGATCTTTTCAGCAAAATACCACCGAAAAAGGTCGCCATAGCGACCTTTGAGCTACCTTGTCACCCCTTGAGCTCTTTTATACTCCAGTTTTAGGGAGAGCGCGATCGCAGTGCAAACCGCTATAACTCATTATTTAGTTATTGCTTCCCTGCCTTGAGAGTGACAGAATTAGGGGTAACTATCCAAAACTGAACCAAGCGATGACCATGAGTACCCTTTCTGGAGATCTGCAAACCCCCATTCCCCACGATCCTGACCATATCTTATCCCCTTTGAATGGGTGGCAAGCGATCGCCAGTTCGGTTTTAGGAACGAGTCATCAAAAGCGAGGACAACCCTGCCAAGATGCCCATGCTTGGGATATTCTAGGGCCAGGACTGGTGGTGGCAGCCGTGGCAGATGGGGCAGGTTCGGCATCGTTGTCGGATGTGGGAGCGCAAGTGGCGACGAGAACTGCGGTAGAGCAGATTAAGCGCCAATGGGATCGATTAGCGGCAGAACAGTCAGAAGTCTGTTGGGAAGCTCTGCTGGGAGAGGTTTTGGAACATGCCCAAAATGCGATCGCCGCTGAAAGCTTAACCCGTGATGTAGAGGTGCGTCAGTTAGCAACTACTTTGTTAATTTTGGTTGCCAGTTCCCAGGAGGTGGCTGTAGCACAGATAGGAGATGGAGCTGTGGTGATTGGCGATCGTCAAGGCCATATTACTGCACTGACCCAGCCGGAAAACGGAGAATATGCGAATGAAACCACATTTTTAATTTCTCCCAACGCCTTAGAAAGCGCCCAAATTAAGGTTTGGGAAGGAGAAATTGCCCATTTTGCCCTCTTCTCGGATGGTCTACAACGATTAGCCTTAAAATTACCAGAAGGTACGCCCCATGCTCCGTTCTTTACTCCTCTGTTTCGGTTTGTCGATCAAATGGAGGATTCTCAAGCAGCCGAGAGTGAACTTCAGGGTTTTCTCTCTCATCCGCGTATTACGGAACGGACAGATGACGACCTGACTATGGTTTTAGGTAGCCTGAAGTCAATTAATAATTAACCATTAATGATTGATTATTTTTCCTTTTCTTAAGATAAACGGATTATGAAGCTTCAACGCCAATCAAATCAACAATGGATAGATTTACAAGCGGCCACAGAATTAGGGGTTGGTGGTGAAGCTAAAGTCTACGGAATCAGCGAAGATCAGACCCTGGTGGCCAAGGTTTATCATAAACTCAAACCGGAATATGGTCTCAAGTTAACGGCCATGTTAGAAAATCCGCCCAATAATCCCACGGCGAACCAAAATCATCTTTCTTTCGCTTGGCCAGAAGACTTGCTATTCAATCAGAAGCAACAGGTGGTGGGATTTCTGATGCCGCGCATTAGTGAAATGCGACCCATTATTGATTTATATAATCCCAAAACTCGACGCACCCAATGGCCTTGGTTTGAATATTCCCGTTTACATCGAACCGCGAGAAATTTGGCGGGCGCTCTGAAGAGTTTGCACGAGCGGGGTTATGTGATTGGAGATATCAATGAATCGAATATTTTGGTCACGGAAACGACCCTAATTACGCTGGTGGATATGGACTCCATTCAGGTAAAACATCCAGAAACGAAAGAAGTTTATCGCTGTCCAGTCGGGAAGCCAGAATTTACGCCTCCAGAGTTACAAGGTCAAGCATTTGGCAATTTAGACCGGACTCCAGAACAAGATTGTTTTGGATTAGCAGTGTTGATTTTTCAGTTATTGATGGAGGGAACCCATCCCTTTGCCGGGGTGTATAAATTACCAGGAGATCCCCCGGCGATCGCCCAACGCATTGCTCAGGGTTATTTTCCCCATGGCAGGCGATCGGTTCCCTTAACCCCCATGCCCGTATCTCCCCCATTTACTCTGTTACATCCCAAACTGCAAGTGTTGTTTCGGCGCTGCTTTGAGGAGGGGTTTGATAATCCCCATGTGCGACCGGATGCCAAGGTATGGCAGTTGGCGCTCCAGGATGCAGAACGGGATTTAATTACCTGTAGTAAAAACGATCAGCATCGCTATGGCAGTCATTTGGATCGCTGTCCTTGGTGCGATCGCACTCAACGATTAAAGGGTCGCGATCCTTTTCCCTCTCAAGGCGCGGTACAGCGAGGACTGCACCTCAAACCGGTAAACCGCAAGAAGATTCCCATTCAACCAGCACCTTCCCATCATTGGGGATATAATCGGGTCTCTAATGCGCCTTCAACAGCTCCAGGATGGTCTAATTTTACGCCACTCCCTCCCTCCACGTCCGGTTATCCTCAGAATACAGGAGGAGGTACAATTCCGGTGATGCAAGCCTCTTGGCGGGATCAACGGCGACCTTCTTTGCATCCTCTATTGGCAGGAGTTTTTGTCTTAAGTTTAGCGGTAGCCGGGGTTTGGTATGGGAATCAAACCCGGATCGGCGAAATGGGGTTTCGCGCCCCCCAGAAACTGGAACTCAAGCAAGGAAATCTGCATATTCATCGTCTACATACCATTGATTCACAGAAAGAACCCATTACCGCGATCGCCATTAGTCCCAATGGTCAAGTTTTAGCAAGTAATGGTATGGAAGGTACGGTTAGACTGTGGGAATTACCGAGTGGAAATCCAACCCAAACCCTGGAAGCTCATCAGGATCAGCGCGGTTCCTATGCCGTCAGTGAAATCGCCCTCAGTCCAGATGGCAAACTCTTAGCTAGTGCCAGTCGTAGCGATAATGGCTTGAAGCTGTGGGATCTTACGAATAACCAACAATGGCAAATTAAACCTGAGGAAGGATTGCAAGGAGTAGTGACCTTGGCAATTAGTAGTCAATATAATATTTTAGCCACAGGCAGCCGCGATCGCACGGTCAAATTATGGGACTTATATAATGGCTTTCGCCGCTTAACCTTTGCCTGGGAAACCGGATGGGTAAACCGTTTAGCCCTCAGTCCCGATCAGAAAACCTTAATTGCCGGTACAGATACAGGCAATCTCTATCAAGTGAATTTGGTAAATCTTCAGGATAAGATGTTGCCAAGAGTTACTCACTCCGCTGTGGGAGCCTTAGTCTTTATGCCCGATAATCAACGGTTTATTGTCGGCCAAAGTAGCCAAATATTCATCCGTGACTTAGCTTCAGGAACTGTACAACTGACTCTACTGCATCCGGGAGAAGTCAGAGCCTTAGCAGTGAGTCCCGATGGTAAGATTTTAGCCAGTGGTGGCGGCGATCGCACCATTCAAATCTGGAACCTAGAAACCCAAGAAGTTATAGGCTTACTCCGAGATCATCAGGGTGAAGTCCTATCCCTTGCCTTTAGTCCCAAAGGCGATCTTTTAGTCAGTGGCGGAGCAGATGGCAACATTAAGCTCTGGGAAGTCAGTTCAATTAATAATATAAAATCTGGAAAAAGAATCATAGAGATGAGTGAACTACTCTCAAGAGCTGTAGCCCTCCAAAGAGGATGGGATGATCTACGAACTCTAGAATAACTGTTTGCAAAGGTCTCCACACCTCAGCGACTCCGAAGAGCAACAACAAGGGAAAAAGTTCGCACAGAGTCGCTGAGGTCACAAGAGATCCTCCGGTAGAAAAGGGATGATTATCCCAAGCCAAAATCTGTGGGGGCAACTGGTTCAATATCCGGATCAAAGCCTCCTACTTGATTTGTGCGTAGCATCCAACAGACTGCTCCTTGATCCAAAAATGTTTTCGTTACCACATCATGGGCGAGTTTCGGTAATAAAGAACGCCAACTGGCTAACGTGCTATAAATCATTTTTGCCGGTTGCTCGATCGCAAATTGTCCCAGCGTTGCATCATCCGATTGCCAATCTTCCCGTACAATCCTTAAAGGTGCCAATTGTTGCCTTAAGTGTGGCCCCAATTCAACGAGCTGCTCAAACCGTTGGGTTTGCTCGTGATTGGGATTCGCTTCTAACCACCGTTGAATTTCTGGATTAGCCTGAAATTGCTCCACTGTCCGTTCAATCGCCCGATATAAGGCTTGGGAAGAATCTTGAACGCAGGAATTAATCGGCGTGACAAACGTGGTACCTGTACCATCCCCGATACGGTAACGAGCCGCCATAATGTCTAATTCAAGGATGATATTGTCAAGAACCGAAAAGCGTAGACCATCAAAATTATAGTCATCTGTTAACGGACTAAACTTAATCAACGTATCCCCAATCGGACGACATCCCATCCATCCCCATTGGCGATCGCCACTATAGCGTTCCCAAGACAAAGAACCGGCAATGATGCCATCAGTATTATGGGTATAGATTTGCCGATATTCAATCTCAAATTTCAGCGAACCTGTAAATGGATCTTCGACTACATGGGCAATTCCATAGGAAAAATGACCGAAGAAAATCCCCATTGGTGCAAATTCCGCCTTTTGGCCGCCAATGCCACCATACATATGAATGAGTAAGAGGCGATCGCCCGCGTAAATACCGCGATTGTTTAAACTAGCTTGATTGGGGTCATTCACTAATAGCACTTTGGAAATCGTACCTTTTTTCGCTGCTAAATTAGCCCAACAGTCTCGGTCAATATAGCGTTGGGTATCCCGTTTCCCTTCAATCATCTGATCCGGAGTCACCCCAAACAAACTCGCTGGAGCAAGGGAGAGAACCACAAATTCTCCCTGCTCGTTTTTCATTCCTGTAATTCGCCATCCCTGGGGATTCACCGGAGACTGTTCAAGCTGATAATTAGTAGAAGGAAATACCCCATTGCTATCGGCCACCACAGAAGGAATATATACCGGTTCCTCTACCCCATCAAAGTGTCTGGACTGAGGATTATAATGGCGCACCTGGAAGCGATCATCTCCTAAAGGGCCCAAAATGGTGACTAATCCTTGGAAGCGACCGGAGATTTGTACTGGTTCCCGACGAATCACCAAGGTCGGTCGTAATCCCACCTCTTCTAGGACAATCACAGGCCCTGCTAACTTCACCAGCACATCATTTACCGGTCTGGCACCAGCCAAAGATTCCAAAGGAGTAACGGCTAACCAATGATTTAGGCGATCGGGATGCACATTTCCCTCTTGTTTACTCACCTGCACCTGATCGACAAAATGCACATCTTTAGTAACTTCTTGTATCAAGGCAGTATCGGCCGGATCGTCACTCCAGCGCAAATTGATCACCTGACCCACTAAATATTGATATCGCTCATCCGTATGGTGAACTTCAAACAAAACCCCACGCAGACGCTGACGTTGATTCGATTTTGGCAGTAGTAACCGTCCCATCCAAGTCCCTACCGGTTTATACAATCTTGGATTAATCGTTTGCTCAATTGGGTAATAGAACGGATAACTTTCTGGTTGATTAAACAAAACACTGCGATAGCGCTGATAGTTACTGATCGCTAGTTCGTGGGGATTAACGCCCATTGTCCAATCTTCCAAGAGGATACCGGTCATTAAATCCACCGTTTGATCCATGTAACTACGCCCATCTGGTAGGAACGTATAATCATCTAACGGCCCAGTTGGCCCATCATGACCTACAGGCCCCAGATTAATTAAGCTAATTTTGCCGCGACGTTTAGCCTGATTCCAGTTGGAGTTCACCTTAATGGGCCAGCGTCCAGGAAAGCAAAGTGGCCCTAAGCGTTCAACGCTATCATTTTCACCCACTAGATGATAGAGGTGTTCAACATCCATCGCTCCTGTATTCCCACTGATCACGCCAGCGAGGGAAATTACTTCGATGGGTGCTCCTGTCGCTCGATAGAGATAGGAGACAGAAGCCATAGACATCTGTCCGCCACCGCTATAGCCAATTAATGTAATTGGGGTTTGGCTCTCCACTTGGTAGCCAAAATTAATGAGACTCTCGAATAGAACTTGAGCTAGGCCTTGGTTTTGAATCGGGCCATAACGAGGATCGGCTGCCACAGCAACCGCAATCATATTACGGATATTGATAATAAAGCCAATCGGATGATCCGGTGCTTTCAGTTTGATCGAATCAATAATGCGCCACAAGAAAGCTAAGGGTCGGTCTTCAGTTAAGGGACGATTGGTTACTGAATAGGGAATAATTCCTTTGACGATCAGAATATTGTCAGGAACGGCATCCGCTAGACGATTAAGCAGCAGTTCTACATCGGGTAAGTATTCGTGGCTTCCTTGGGAAATCCCATCTAAGTAGATGACGTAGCGGGAAATTTGGGTAGAACTGGAGGCTTGACGAACCGGTTCACCTGGATAGCTCAAGTCTTCATCTCCATACCATCCAGCCCACCATCCCAGGCTTTCTACTGGAGTAAGGACAATGGCAAACAGGAGCGCGAGTGAGCTAATCAAGCTCAGATCTACAATCAGATCGAGGGTTTTAGTTAAGGATGCATACCAATTTCCTAAGCCTTGATAGGATGACGGGGAAAAGAGGAAAGCAAGGATCATGCCGATCAAGACGGCAATGACGATTTTGACAGAGCCAGGAAGGGAAGAACGTCCAGTTTGGGCTTGCGCTTTTTCTTTGACCCAAGCGGGTTTTTGCCGACTTTGATTTCCTTGATATCCAGCATTCACCTGTTCTTCAAGTTCTGCTTTACTGAAAACCAGTTGGGTTCCAGCGACAGTATTCATCAGCCAATGTCCCAAGGCTGTAATGGGCCGACCAATGGTACGCTGGCACAGTTGTAGAAATACCCATCCTAAAGCAGCACAGCTAAAGGCTGCCCAGGTGTCGAGTTGGGTTAATACTTCAAAGCTGACAATGACAGCTAAGAAACTCCAAATGGAGAGAATAACCCCTATTGGTACACCCAGATAAGGGATGGCCACGAGGAAGCCCAGCATTTGAGGAGCGTAGCTGAGTCCAATAATGCGGGCAACATCCCCAAATTGGGTGTTGAGGTTAAATAAGATATTTCCGACAAACCAGACACTTAGGGCCCAGAATCCATAGGCGATCGCAAATAAAATGGCGGCACAGGTTAAACTAAACCCAAAGCGAATGGGTTTAACTTGATTAATATACAGAACAATCGATTGACCGATCGCCTGAGCCATCCCCGCTGCTAAAACCACAATCAGGGCAACACTGCCCCCTAACAGTAAGGTGTTGATCAGTTCAAAGGCTTCAGGGTTGAGGGTTAATGCATTACTAACGAGATGCCAAAATTGATCGAGGGCAGTATCAGTCATGGGTTCTTAGGGGGGCAAACGATTGCATCCTGAATAGTTTTGGCTCGATTGTACACTGACTTGGTAACATGGAAATACCATATTGGACGACTTCAGACTGATTCGACTGTTTTGGGGGCGATCGCGATGACGGATAATTCGCAAATTATTGGTTATTTTCTCGAAGAAGCTAAAGAGCATCTCGATACCATTGAACAAGGACTGTTAGGCCTTCAGGCCGCGATGAAAGACCAAGAAAGTCTCAATGAGTTATTCCGAGCCGCTCACTCGGTTAAGGGGGGAGCTGCGATGTTAGGATTTACCAGTATTCAGAAAACTTCCCATCGCCTTGAAGATAGTTTTAAGATTCTGAAAGAAAATCCTCAAATTCCAGTAGATCACAAACTGGAAAATTTGTTTCTCAGTGGCTTTGATGTCCTACGAGACTTACTCGAACGAGTTCAAGGGCCTTTTGGACTTCGGGATGATGAAGCCAAAACGATTCTAGATGAAGCTGAACCTCGATTTGTTCAACTCCAAGCTCATCTAGAAAGTCTCAACAGTGGAGGTCCAGGTATTGCCGAAGAAGTGGCTCCTCCCCCTGCCAAGAAATCCCCTACTCCTGCTCCTGCACCAGTATCCAACAGTTCCGATTTCCCGCACCAAGTGACCCGCGTTTTGCGAGAAATGTTGCAAGTCTTTAAGCAGCCAACCACCCCCACCAACCGCCAACAGTTAGAGGAAATTTGTGCTGGACTTTTCAATTTAGATGAACAGTCTGCGGAATGGATGAGTTTGGTGGAAACAGCTCAAACTGCAATTGGTAATCCTAAAGCCTCCTATGAGGTTTTAGCACCTTTGGTGATTAAGGAACTCAAAATAGCAGCCGAGTTAATTAATGCGGGACGCACTCAAGAGGTCAAACCTTCTAGCGAGTTAGCGAATTTGGCTGAATCTGCGATCGCTAAACGAGTAGCGATTCGTCTAGAACCTCAAGCAGTCGCTCAAGTTTTGAGAGCTTCATTTAATCAAAAGCAGTTGCAACAGTTAGTGGCAGCTTTGAAGAAAGGCGCTGCTTGAACAATACAGCGCTTCGCGCGGTAATTGGGTAATAGGTAATGGAAGAACTCTTAAAAGCCTCCATTCCTAACACCTGCCATTTCATCGCTCTACATCCGCTCTAGTACCGATATCCCTAACAAGGATAATCCTAACTTGAGCGTCTTGGCAGTTAAGTTGGCTAAAACCAAGCGCGAAGTCTTGTGAGGTTCTTCAGCTTTCAAAACTGGACATTGATCGTAAAACTGATTGAACTTTTGACTGACTTCAAACAAGTAACTGCACAGGCGATTCGGCAGTAAATCTTGCTCGACTTGTGCAATCATATCATTCATTTTCAGCAAGAATCTGGCTAAGGTAAGTTCTGCCGTTTCCGTCAATTTTACCGTCGCTTCTTGGGGCAAGTGTTCTAAATCAATACCCCCTTGACGACTAATCCCTTGTACTCGTACATAGGCGTAAAGCAGATAGGGGGCAGTGTTACCTTTAAGCGATAACATTTTGTCATAGCTAAAGCGGTAATTACTGGTGCGATTTTGACTGAGATCGGCATATTTTACCGAACTCAATCCTATGACTTGAGCGACATTTTGCTTGAATTCTTCTGTTTCGGTGCGCTCTTCTGCGATTAGTCTTTTGTCTAAATCTTGATGCGCTCTGCGAATGGCTTCGTCTAATAAATCCCGTAATCTAACCGTTTCTCCTTCACGAGTTTTGTATTTTTTACCGTCTTTATTTTGCACTAATCCAAAGGGAACATGAATCACTTCTACGTCATCTGGTAGCCAACCCGCACGTTGCGCGACTTGGAAAACCTGGGCAAAATGATTGGCTTGCCCCACATCCGTTACATAAATGAGGCGATCGCCCCCGTCTTGTTTAATCCGATACTGTAGCGCAGCTAAATCTGTGGTGGCATAGTTATAGCCCCCATCTGATTTTTTCACAATCAATGGGAGCGGATCGCCGTCTTGATTGGTAAATCCGTCTAGAAAAACACAACTTGCGCCCTCATTTTCTTCCAGTAATCCCAACTCTTCTAAATCTTTAACCACATCAGGGAGCAAGTCATTGTAAAAGGATTCTCCCCGTTCCGTAAGCTGAATATCCAGCCAATCATAAATAACCTGAAATTCTTGCCGAGATTGCTCACACAATAATTTCCAAGCTTTATAGCTCTGTTCATCCTTACTTTGTAGTTTCACAACTGCTTGGCGTGAGGTCTCTTTAAACACTTCGTCTTCGTCAAAACGTTTTTTGGCTTGTTTATAAAAGGCTACTAAATCGCCTAACTCTAAAGCATTAGCAGTAATTAGTGCTTCTGGATAAGCTTCTTGAAGATACGTGATTAACATCCCAAATTGAGTTCCCCAATCACCTACATGATTGAGGCGCACAACTTTGTGACCCCGAAATTCTAAAATCCGAGCAATAGAATCCCCAATAATTGTAGAGCGTAAATGTCCGACATGCATTTCTTTAGCAATATTCGGACTGGAGAAATCCACAATCACGGTTTGTGGTTCAGCAATAGAAGCCATTCCTAGGCGAGGATCGGATTGCAGTTGAGCCACTTGCTGCTCTAAGTAACTGGGTTTCAGCCTAAGATTTATAAATCCTTGTTTGGCAATTTCGGGAGTTTCATAGGCTTCTCCCAAGTCCAGATGATTGATTAGGGTTTGGGCAATATCTTGGGGTTTTTGTTTAAGTTTTTTGGCTAGGGAGAGACCTAAATTACACTGGTAATCTCCAAATTGAGGATCGCTGGCAATAAAGACGAGAGGATCGGTATGGGCAAAATCATCCCCAAATGCAGCAACGAGGGCGGTGGAAAATTGGGTTCTGAGGCTATCTAAGGTTGAGTTCATAGTCGTAATGGTGGATGGCAAGTGATGACCTTACCCTAATTTCATACTTAAGTCTAGCCAGGGCGATCGCGTAATAGGAGCACTGCTGGAAATATAGTCTACTCCGGTTTTGGCGATCGCTCGAATAGTATCTAGAGTGACATTGCCAGAGGCTTCAATTTTGACGCGATCGGAAGCTTGGCGGATGATTTTCACAGCTTCTGTCATCTGTTCAAGACCCATATTATCAAGCATGATGATATCGGCTTGGTGTTGAAGGGCTTCTTGGACTTGTTCAAGGGTTTCGGTTTCAACCTCTATGGTAAGAGGGTAAGGCATCTGTTGACGAATTTGGGCGATCGCCTCTCCAATTCCCCCCGCTACAGCGATATGGTTATCTTTGATCATCACAGCATCATCAAGTCCCATGCGATGATTCACTGCTCCCCCAACTTGAGAGGCATATTTTTCTAAGATTCTTAAGCCGGGTGTTGTTTTACGAGTATCTACAAATTGAGTGGGTAAGTTAGCAATCTGCTCTACATACTCACGGGTGGCTGTGGCAATACCACTCAGCCGCATTGCCAAGTTTAGGGCGACTCGTTCCCCCATTAGCAAAGCTGCTAATGATCCGTTGAGTTCGGCGATCACTTGTCCTGGACTACAGGATTCTCCCTCTGAGAGTAGAGGTATCAGACGAGTATTGGTATCTAGGAGTTGGAAAACTCGATTGGCGATCGGTAAGCCTGCCACTGTACCCGTTGCTTTTGCCGTCCAGCGACCCTCAATAACATGATGGGACTGAAGACTTAATCCTTGGGTTGTGCGATCGCCCCGACCAATATCCTCTATCAACCAATCTTTTAACCAACCATCCAAAGCAATCTCAACAGGCATCAATACAGTTGAACTCATAACTAACTCCCTATCCTCACTACAAATCACCAGTTTTGGCCAAAATCCCAAAAACCTCAAATCTTGTCAAGTCTTACCCTGCATAGGCTGTAGCGTTTGGGGTCAAAAGGATTTGAAGTTTTTTCAAAAAAGGGGTTGACAAGCCCTAGGAGGATTGGTTATATTCGTATTTGTGCTTGAGAGGGCAGCAGCGCAGAGCTGACTCCCTACTGAAGCCGCCGAACCTAGAAAATTCTATAGTTTGAAAGCCTAAGCTAAATGAGTTAGACCCTCGTTAGTTAATCAACTGAAGCCAGACTCCTTCGGGAGAAAAGCTAAAGTTAATCAAGATGATAAGGGAAAGAAGCGA